>DASUPM010000170.1:0-3541 GCA_036281095.1 Pseudorhizobium sp. | reverse complement strand
CGCTGCATCCGAACTGGCCGAACGCTTTCTGCAACCCCTGCAGGATGTCGCCAGCACCCTGAAGCCGATGCTGGGTTAGTACCCGTTTCTGCGCTGCCCCGCGCTTCAGGCATATCTCCTGACAAGGTTCACGGTTTGGTGAGGTTCCGTGAATTGCGCAGATGAGATGCAGGCGGCTATCAACAGGCCAGCATTGCTGGAGCCTTGTCTGGACAACCGTTTTCCACGGCTCTCCTCCAGCACCACATCCGGATATCTGACTTGTCGAACCTTACCCGCCGAAATTTTCTCCTTGCCCTTACAGTTCCCCTCGCCGCAGCCGGATGCTCCACCGTTTCCGGCGCTCCCAAGATTGTGAAGCCGATCATTCCTGCGGAATACAAGGCCATGTACGCCGCGGTTGAAGGAGAGCCCTTCCCCATCGCCGCCGCGGATCTCACCCGCGTTGATCCACAGTTCTACCGGCGCGAGGTCGATTATCCGACCACGGAACCCACCGGCACGATCGTGGTCGATACGCAGGCACGCTATCTCTACCTCGTAGGCGAGAACGGCCGGGCGATGCGCTATGGCATCGGAGTGGGCAAGGCAGGCCTCGAGTTCGAGGGCGAAGCTGTCGTCCAGTACAAGCGGCAATGGCCTCGGTGGACACCCACACAGGACATGATCGTTCGAGAACCGGAACGCTACGGCCCACTCGCCGGCGGCATGGAACCGGGGGTGACCAATCCCTTGGGGCCTCGCGCGCTGTACCTGTTCAAGGATGGCAGGGATACGCTGTACCGCATCCATGGAACAACGGAAGACTGGACGATCGGCAAGGCCGTTTCCAGTGGCTGCATCCGTCTTCTCAATCAGGATATCCTCGATCTCTATCGGCGTGTCCCTAACGGAACGCGGGTCGTCGTCCTGCAGGGCGGCGCGCCCGATCTGCCGTCGCCGTCACCTGTGGTCTGAGACACGAGCGCGGGACGCCTCTCTCAGTGAAGCCCTCCGACGCCGAGCAGGCGGTCGATCGTCTCGTGGTCGGACGACAAGGCGGCAGGCGTCCCCGACCAGGCAATCCGGCCGCGCTCCATGACGATCACGTGGTCGGCGAAATCGAGCGCGCTCTGTATCCGCTGCTCGACAAGCAGAATGGTCATCTCGCCTGATCGAGCAAGCTTTGAAAAGGCAGCCATCAGTTCCTCGCAGATGACCGGCGCCAGCCCTTCCAGCGGCTCGTCGAGCAGCAGCACGCCGGGCTGCCCGAGGATGCTGCGAGCCGTCGACAGCATCTGCTGTTCGCCGCCCGACAACTGACTTCCCAAATTGCGGCGCCTCTCCTTCAGCCGCGGAAACATCTCGCAGGCTTCTTCCACCACGCTCTTTGGCCGGCTTTTCAAGCCGACGAACAGATTTTCCTCGACCGTCAGCGTTGGGAAGACATCTCGCGTCTGCGGCACATAACCGAGGCCGAGCTGTGCTCGTGCCGCGCTCGAATCGCGCGTAATGTCGCGACCGCCGAGACGGATTTCACCTCCATAGCGGCGGGTCTGGCCCGCCAGCGTTGCAAACAGGCTGGTCTTGCCCATGCCGTTCCTGCCGAGAACGGCGAGCCGCGACCCTGCCGCAACGGAGAAGGAGACATTTTCGATGACCCGCGTCGGACCGTATCCCGCAGACAGGTCTTTGATATCAAGCTGCGCTGCCGGCATTCGCATAGCTCCCGAGATAGGCCTCGCGCACGCGGGCATCCTGTGTAACGTCCTGAGGCAATCCGTCGAAGATCACCGTGCCTGCGGCAAGCACGATAACGCGCTTCGCGAAGCGGAAGACCAGATCCATGTCATGCTCGATCATCAGCACCGCGAGATCCGGCGGCAGTTTGTCCAGCGCATGCTCGATACGCGCGGTTTCGCTCTGCGGCACGCCCGCGGCCGGCTCGTCGAGCAGCAGGACCTTCGGCCTCAAAGCGAGCGCCAGCGCGATCTCTAGCAGCCGTTGCTGCCCATAGGCGATCTCGCGAACCTTGATATCGGCAAGGTCCAGAAGCCCGAGCAGGTCGAGAATATCGCGAACCTCTTCCATGACGCCCGGCATGCCGCGGAAGTTGCCGACCATCCGCCCGGACTTGCCTTCCCGCTGCAGGACCGCAAGTGCCACATGCTCGACCGGCGTCATCTCGTAGAACAATCGGGTGACCTGGAAGGACCGCACGAGGCCACGCCGTACGCGTCCCATCGCATTCAGCCCGGTAACGTCTTCCCCGGCAAGGCGGACAGTCCCCGAGTTGGGCTGCAGGTTCCCCGTCACCAGGTTCACGAACGTCGTCTTGCCGGCACCGTTCGGCCCGATCAGCGCCAGCCGGTCTCCCGGATGAAGCGACAACGACACATTGTTGGTGACAGCAAGACCGCCGAAATTCTTGTTGAGATTGCTGACTTCGAAGAGGGCACTCATCCGCGTCTCCCCCTGAAGCGTCTCGCTACCTCCGCCGCAGTGCCATAGAGACCCCGCGGGGCAAAGAGCACGACCGCGATCAGCAGCGCGCCCACCATGGTGAGCCAGTGGAAGGGATTGGCGGCGGAGACGACGTCCTCGAACCACATGAAGGCGACGGTGCCGACCAGGGCGCCATAGAGACTACCCGTGCCGCCGAGTACCAGCATGACGAGGGCTTCGGCCGACAACGTGAACGAGAGGCTGTCGAGCCCCACGACCTGCGTCGAGATGGCGTTCAGCGCTCCACCGATTCCGGCGACGACGCCGGAAACGACATACATTCGCAGGAGAATGGACTGAACCGAAGCTCCCATAGCGGAAATGCGGATCGGGTCTTCCCGAACTCCTCTTGCCAGCATGCCGAACGGCGAGCGGACGAGAACCTGCAACAGGATGAAGACGACCAGCAGGAGAATGACGCCGTAGATGTAGGAGGTCCGGCCCCACAGGTCGAATTCGAACATCCCCAACAGGGCGTTCGGTGCGATCCCCGAAAGCCCGTCGCTGCCTCCGGTCCAGGAGGAGACCTTGTTGGCGGCCTCATGGAAGAGATGGATGATGGCGATCGACAGCACCAATTGCGGCAGGCCGTGTGCACGCAGGATGATTAGACCGGACAAAAGACCCGCAGCCGCTCCCGCCAGGGCGCCGATCAGCGTCATCAGCAAGGGATCGGAAATGCCGTAATGCGCCGAGGCGATACCGGCCGCATAGGCTCCGGCGCCGAACAAAGCCGCATGTCCCAGCGTCGCCACGCCGCAATAGCCCGTCACGAGATCGATCGACAGGACGAGAAGGGCAATCGCGATGATGCGCGTGAGAAGCGCGAGGTTGTTCGGGAACAGATAGTAGCCGATCACGCTGACGACGATGATGGCTGCAATGCCGACGACGCTCCCGGCAAGGTTTCGGCGGGCGGGAACGCCTGTGGCGACCGGATCATTCATGCTTACCGCCATTGTTACTTAAACCTCCCGGCCAAGCCGCGGGGGAAGAGGATCACGATGACGATCACCGCGAAGTAGAAGAAGAACTCGCCGAACTCCGGCGCGAGATA
>DASUPM010000169.1:0-2325 GCA_036281095.1 Pseudorhizobium sp. | reverse complement strand
CGCCGGGCTCTCCGGCGGGTCCCAGGCCGGCGGACGGCGTACCGTTCTGCGGGCGCAAAGCCCTTGTCGCGAAAAGCTTTTCTCGGCTAGGTAGGGCCATCACAACGAGGCGAGCCATGGCGACGTCAGCCAAATCATTGTCATTCTGCGCATCGTCGGCCCCGGAAGCCCTCGCCGCCCGCGACGATCTCGTGGGCATCTACGGCAATGTGCCGATCAGCGAGGCAGACGTGATCGTGGCGCTCGGCGGTGACGGCTTCATGCTGCAGATGCTGCATGAGACCATGAGTTCCGGGAGGGCGGTCTACGGCATGAACTGCGGCTCCGTCGGCTTCCTGATGAACGACTACCGGAGCGATCGTCTGCACGAGCGGATCGATGCCGCCATGGAGAACGTGCTGCATCCCCTGCGGATGACGACCACCAATGCCGACGGCACCAGCTCCATCGCACTCGCCATCAACGAGGTCTACCTGTTCCGGCAGTCCTACCAGGCGGCGAAGCTGCGCGTGGAGATCGACGGCCAGGTGCGACTGGAGGAACTGATCTGCGACGGCCTGATGATCGCGACGCCGGCGGGTTCAACGGCCTATAATCTTTCCGCCCACGGGCCGATCCTGCCGCTCGAGGCGCCGCTTCTCGCCCTGACGCCGGTCAGCGCCTTCCGGCCACGGCGCTGGCGCGGTGCGCTGCTGCCCAATCAGGTTCGCGTCGACATCGACATCCTCGAGCCGGACAAGCGGCCGGTCAATGCGGTGGCAGACAATACCGAAGTGAAGTCGGTGGTCCACGTCCAGATCGTGCAGTCGGACGAGATGACCGCACGCATTCTTTCCGACCCGGATCACTCCTGGTCGGACCGGATCCTCGCGGAACAGTTCAACAACTGAGGGAAAGTCCAAGGACACGGCAGGCACGGCCTGGAGCATGAGACCGACGGCCGGCCACAGGAGCGGCCGGCCGTCGCTGCCGTGTTCGATCCTAGTCCGCGTCGGCAGCGGACGCGTCAGGCTTTCCGCTGATCCGGTGCGCGAGGGCAGCCTCCATGAAGGGGTTCAGCTCGCCGTTCAGGACATCGTCCGGAGCGGTGCTCTCCACCCCCGTGCGCAGGTCCTTCACAAGCTGATAGGGCTGCAGCACGTAGGAGCGGATCTGGTGGCCCCAGCCGATGTCGGTCTTCGACGCCGCCTCCGCATTCGCCGCCTCCTCCCGCTTCTTCAGCTCCGCCTCGTAAAGGCGGGCGCGAAGCATGTCCCAGGCCTTGGCGCGGTTCTTGTGCTGCGATCGCTCCTGCTGGCAGGCAACGACGATACCGGTCGGTATGTGCGTGATGCGCACGGCCGAATCGGTCGTGTTGACGTGCTGGCCGCCAGCCCCGGACGAGCGGTAGGTGTCGATGCGGCAGTCGCTTTCGTTGACCTCGATGTCGATCGAGTCATCGACCACAGGATAGACCCAGGCGGACGAGAAGGACGTGTGGCGGCGCGCATTGCTGTCATAGGGGGAAATTCGCACCAGGCGATGCACGCCAGATTCCGTCTTCAGCCATCCATAGGCATTGTGTCCCTTCACCAGAATGGTGGCGGACTTGATGCCGGCCTCTTCCCCCTCGTGGACTTCCAGCACCTCGACCTTGAAGCCCTGCTTTTCGGCCCAGCGGATATACATGCGCAGCAGCATGTTTGCCCAATCCTGGGATTCCGTTCCACCGGCGCCGGAGTGAACTTCGAGATAGGTATCATTGGAATCGGCCTCGCCGGAAAGCATCGCCTCGACCTGACGACGCTCGGCTTCCGATTTCAGCGCCTTCAGCGCCTCCTCGGCGTCCTTGACGATCGCCTCGTCGTTTTCCTCCTCGCCCAGCTCGATCAGTTCGATATTGTCGTTCAGCTGCTGCTCGAGACGTCTTACGCCGTTGATGCTCTCATCGAGATTCTGGCGCTCCCGCATCAAGGCCTGGGCTTCCGACGGATCGTTCCACAGAGCGGGATCCTCGGCCTTGTTGTTCAACCAGTCCAGCCGTCTTGTTGCCTGGTCCCAGTCAAAGATGCCTCCTCAGCAGGCTTACGGCCTGCTTGATCTCGTCGACTACATCAATGATTTCAGCGCGCATGGCGTCCTTTGCTCTCGCTCTGTGGGAAGATGCGGTGGACATAGTCCCGCCGGCTGCGGATGTAAAGATCGCGCCGGGCGCGACCCCCGGTCCAGTCAGAACAGTCCCGCAGCCCCCGAGGTGACCGCCTGCTGCGCCTGCGGCGAGGTCTCCAGAATCTGTTCGGGCGGCAGATATTCGGTATCGCCGATCACCGCGAACACGTCGGCCGG
>DASUPM010000168.1:0-8467 GCA_036281095.1 Pseudorhizobium sp. | reverse complement strand
CATGACCTCAATCTCGCCGCGCGCTACGCGGACCAACTCGTCGCGATGGCTGGAGGCCGGCTGCATGTTTCAGGAAGGCCGGAAGACGTGCTGACGGAAGAAACCGTGCGCCACGTCTTCGGTCTCGAAAGCCGCATCATTACCGATCCCTTGTCGGGGAGACCGATCATGCTGCCGATAGGCCGGCACCGCGTGATCGAAGGCGCAACGACCGCCCCCTCCGACCAGACCAGACAACCCCAGGAGCAAGACCCGTCATGAACGCAGCCCAGGAATTCAGACTTTCCGGCACCGCCCTTCCGAAGGACGCTGCAAGCATGCTCGACGAGATCTGCGATCATTTCGTCGAGCATTCCGACGTCCGCCGGACCGGCGACCTCGTGCTGCTGAAGAGCGAGATCGGCACAGCGGATATCCGGCAGCAGGAAGGGCGGCTGCTGATCGATCTCGCCTGCCCGACGGAGGACGCGCTGCATTTGACGCGCAACCTCATCGCCGAGCACCTGTTCTACTTCGCCGGCGACGAGCCTTTCGAGCTCACCTGGTCGAATCCGGGCCGGCTGGCCTCGCTGCCCAACATCCATCACGTCACCGTGGTTTCGGCCGAAGACGTGACGCCGCGCATGCGCCGCGTGAAATTTTCCGTCGCCGACATCACGCCCTTTATCGGCGGCGACATGCATGTTCGCCTTCTCGTGCCGCCGAAGGGCCGGACGCCGGTCTGGCCGGGCTATCGCGAAGACGGACGCATCGCATGGCCGGAAGGCGACGACGAGCTTCTGGTGCGGGTCTACACCATCCGGGCCGTCGATGTTGAGCGCCGGGAGCTCTGGATCGATTTCCTCCAGCACCCGGCTCCCGGTGTCGAGACCCCCGGCGCTGATTTTGCCCGTGACGCTCGCCCCGGCGATATCGCAGCGCTTCTCGGACCTGGCGGCGGAGACCTGCCGCAGGCGGATTTCATTCTGATGGCCGGCGACGAGGCAGCACTTCCGGCAATTGCCCGCATCGCCGCCGAAGCGCCCGCCGGGACGCGCATAAAGGCGATCATCGAGGTGCTCGACCGGGCGGAAGAGCAGCCGCTGACGTCTGCCGGATCGCTCGATGTCCAGTGGTTGCATCGCAAGGACTATTCCGGGGAGACCGGCGTTCTCGTGAAAGCGGTCAAGGAGGCGGTCGAAGCCGCGGCCGGCGACGCGTTCGTGTGGGTCGCCTGCGAGAAGGACGATATCCGCTCGATCCGCAGCTTCCTGAAGGCGCGCGGCCACGACAGGAAGCGTCAGTACGTCGCCTGGTACTGGGAGCGGGAGGAGGATTGAGGCGCGGCCTCGATCACCGCATCTCCTTGGCGATCAGCATCTCCAGTGCCTTCACGGCCAGCGGATATCCGCCGGCGCCGAGCCCAGCCATGACGGTGGTCGCCGTCATGGAGACGTAGGAGCGGTGGTAGATCGGCTCGCGCCGGTGGACGTTGCTGATGTGGAACTCGATGATCGGGCCCTTGAACATCTTGAGAGCATCGAGGAGCGCCAGCGACGTGAAGGTGAAGGCCGCGGGATTGATGATGATCCCGGCGCCCTCGTCGATCGCCTCGTGGACCCAGTCGATCAGCCGTTCCTCGCTGTTGGTCTGGCGGAATTCGACCGGCCTATCCCCGGCAGCCTCCCGGCACCATTGTTCGACTTCGGCCAGCGTGGTGGTGCCGTAAATTTCGGGTTCGCGCTTGCCGAGGCGATTGAGGTTCGGTCCGTTCAGCACATAGATCGGTTTCATCGAGATCTCCGTCATCCCTGATATCCGAGCAGCCGCGGCAGCCAGAGGACGACTTCCGGCACGAACGTGATGAGGACCAGGCAGACGACCATCCAGAAGAGGAAAGGCAGCGAATCCCGGATGATGTCCTTCACCGGCGAGCCGGAGATGTTCGTCATGATGAAGAGCAGCAGGCCGTATGGCGGCGTCACCAGGCCCAGCATGATGTTGACGACGACGACAACGCCGAAATGGACGAGATCGATCCCCAGCGCCTGCGCCGTCGGAATGAAGACCGGCACGATGATCAGCAGGATGGCCGTACCTTCCAGAATGCATCCGAGCAGCAAGAGAAGGACGTTGACGAGGATCAGGAAGCCGGTGGGAGACAGGTCCATGCCGGTCAGCATGACGCGCAGGCTGTCGGGAATGTTCTCGATGGTGACGACATAGTTAAACACCAGCGCACCGGCAATCAGCATGCCGATCGAGGCCGACGACTTGGCGCTGGCCAGGAGAGAGCCGTAGAAATCGGCAAGCGTTATGCTCCGATAGAGCAGAATGGAAATCACCAGAGCATAGGCTGCGGCAATGGCGGCTGCTTCCGTGGGAGTCGTCACGCCGGTATAAATGCATCCCAGCAGCAAAACCGGCATCATCAGGGCAGGAAAGGCCCGGATCGTGATCCGCGGGATCTCCCGCAGGGGCACCGGATCCTCGACCGGGAAGTTCTTGCGGCGGGCCGTGATCGCCACCTGCATCATCTGGAGGCCGGCCATCAGAAGGCCGGGCACCATGCCTGCGAGGAACAGGTAGCCGATCGAGGCATCCGAGACGAGCGCATAGATGATCATCGGGATCGACGGAGGGATAATGGGACCGATCACGGAGGTCACTGCAGTCAAGGCCGCCGCATAGCTCGGTGTATAGCGTCCCTCGCGGGTCATCATGTTCTGCATCATACGCCCGCTGCCTGCGGCGTCGGCGATCGCCGAGCCCGACATGCCGGCAAAGATGATGCTCTGGACGACGTTCACCTGAGCGAGGCCGCCCCTGAACCGGCCGACCAGCAGGTTGCAGAAGGTCAGCAGCCGCTCCGTCATGGAGCCGACGTTCATGAACTCCGCCGCCAGGATGAACAGCGGGACGGCGAGGATCACGTAGTTCGAGTACATTCCGTTGAGGAACTGCTCGGCGACGATCCCCATATCGGCTCCCACGAGGAACAGATAGAGGATGGAGCCCGTGATCATCGAAAGGCCGATAGGAAGGCCGAGAAAGGCAAGAGCGGTGATGACGACGATGGAAATCGAGAATGGACTTGTCAGATTCATACGCCTGAGCCTGCTTTCGTCGGATCGAATGCATCCGGCGCCTTGCCGCGAACTGCCTGAACGGCGAGCCAGATGTAGCGAACGATCATCGCCACGGCGAAAACGACGTAGATCGAATAGAGATAGTCGAAGCGGATCTTCAGATAGGCCGTGCTCTCCACTTTCATGAAGGTCACGTAGTCGACGACCGCCGGCAGCGAGATGCCGAAGAGGACAATCAGCGCCGCGGCGCAGATGGTCTGCATGACGCGCCGCGCATTGTCGCCGGCACCACCCCAGATCAGGTCGAAGCGGATCTCATCCGCCTCCCTTATCACGAAGGCGCAGCCGAAGAGCACGATCCATATCCACAGCGCCACGCTGATCTCATGGGTCCAGCCGATCGACAGGTTGAGCACGTAGCGGAACACGATCTGCATAACGAAGACGAGGAACATCGCCAGCAGCATCATGCTGAGGATATTCTCCGCGCGCCGCCGCAGCCATTCGCCTGCAGCACCGAGTCTAGGGCTCATTGTGATTTCCTCCCCGGAGGAGGCGGTGCCGCAGCGGCCCGCCTCCGCAGTTCATCATCCAGCCTTGATCGGGACTACATCCCGGCGACTTTTTCCAGGATTCCTTCCGGCCAGGACTTGGCAAGATCGGAAGCCAGGTATTTCTCCTGGGCAAACTTGCGGAACGAGTCGACGTTCGGCTCGTAGATTTCCAGGCCGGCCGCCTTGAATTCGTCGAGCAGGGTTTTCTCCTGCGCGACGTGCTGGTCCTCGCTCCATTGCATCGCTTCGTCGGCCGCCGCCTGGAAGGACTGCTGCTGTTCGGGCGACATGCCGTCCCAGACTTCCTTGGAAATCACCAGCAGATCATAGCCGATCAGGTGCGAGGTCAGCACGATCTGCGACATGACCTCGTAGAACTTCATGTTCTTGACGTTCGGCAGGGGGTTGTCCTGACCGTCGATCGCTCCGGTCTGAAGAGCGGTATAGACCTCGGCATAGGCAACAGGCACCGGGTTGGCGCCGATGGCCTCGCCCAGGAACTGCCACGCATCGCCACCGGGCATGCGCAGCTTGATGCCTGCCATATCCTCCGGCGTCTCTATCTTCTTTTCCGGCTTCAGGCCGACCTGACGCGACCCGAAATAGGTCGGACCGAGGATATGGATCCCGAGCTGGTCTTCTGCCATCTTCTTGAAGTCGGCGCCGGCATCGCTCTTGAAGAATGCCGAGACGTGGGCGGCATCTCGGAAAAGATAGGCGGAGGTCAGGACCGACCACTCCGGAATCTGCTTGGATATATCCTGCGGCGCAATATTGCCCATTTGCAGGTTGCCGCGCTGGATGGCGACGAGCTCGGTTCCCTGTTTGAAGAGGTTGCCGCCGTAATACGGCTCGAGCTTGAAGTTCTCCGAAATGCCCTCGGCAAACTTCTTCGTCATTTCAGCGCGGATGTCCTGCTCGGAAAATACCGCGGAGAACTTCAGGACGGGCTTGTCCTGCGCAAGTGCCGGCAAGGCGATTGTCGATGCGGCAAGCATAGTGGCGCCGATCAGGGCGCGCCGGGTAAGCGTCAGCTTCATGATTTCTCCTCCTTTTCACGCGGCCTTCGTTCGGCCGCGCCTCCTCCGTCGAGTGTTTCAGGCACCCGCCGGCCGATAATGTACGAAATAGTTCGTATAAGTCAATTGCCAGTGTCCGCAACATGCATTGACAACCACCATGCCTCGTAAAAATATCAAGTCAAATAGTTTTTGTAATATGTTTTTGTGTTCGTCTGTTATAGGTGCCGGTAATGGGGAGGCATTGAGATGCTGAAAAGGCAAGACACGCCGCAGGAAACCGTGGGCGAGGTCGCGTTTCGCCGTATCCGGCAAGACATCATCTCGGGGGTCCTTCCGCCCGGCTCCCGGATTCGGCTGGAGCAGGCAAAGGATCGCTATCTTGTAAGCGTACCGACCCTGCGGGAAATCCTCAGCCGCCTCGCCACGGAAAATCTGGTCGTTGCGGAGGGGCAACGGGGTTTCCAGGTCAGTCCGGCTTCACGGCGGGAGCTTCTGGAACTGGCTGACCTGCGCATCCTGCTCGAATGCCACGCGATCGAGCTGTCCTTCACGGCAGGGGATCTGGATTGGGAAGCACGCCTTGTCGCCGCGCACCACAAACTGTCGGCGATCGAGGCGAGCCTGCTGAAAGGCGATTCGTCCCGGACAGTGGACTGGGTTCGCTTCGATTGGGAGTTTCATCAGGCGCTGGTATCGAGTTGCAATTCGGTGACGCTAATGATCGCGCTGTCCTCCGTCTTCGATCGTTTCCTCCGCTACCATCTGCTTGCAGAGAGCTTCCGCGGCAAGCCGGTCGTTGACGATCACCGCAGGCTCTTTGAACTCGCGATGCAGCGCGATGTGGCCGCAGCTCAGGCGATGCTGGTTCAGCATGTGCAGAACGGTGCGGAGCATGTCCTGGAAAGCGGGCGCATCGCCTGATCCGGAGCGGTTATGGCGGGTGCATTGCGGTCGAGTGTCCGAGCGGGACCCACACTGATCACACCGCCGGCATCCCGTCCGGCCTGATCTGCTTCTTCAGCGCGGCGATGCGGAATATGGCGTTGGCCGCGCCATAGCCGCGATAGTCCTGCCGCTGGACGACCTCGAAGAAGAAGCCTTCTGCGAAGGTTCCGCTGTAGAGCTGGAAGTACTCCCCGTGTTCGTCGCGGTCATAGAGAATGTTTTCCGCCTTGAGACGCTCGGTGACGTCCGGGTCGAGGCCGAAGCGCGCCTCGACATCGCCGTAATAGTTCGGCGAGATCGGCAGCGTTCTGAAGCCGTTGGCTCGAAGCGCCTCCGCAGTCGCGAAGATGTCGTCCGTCCGGAATGCGATGTGCTGGATGCCGGAGCCGAACTTTTCCGCGATGAAGTGGCCGGCGAGCGTGCGGCGGTTCTCCGCGCCGTTCATGGTGATGCGCAGCGTGCCTTCGCCGTTCTGGATCACCTGGCTGCGCACGACGCCGGCCGGATCGATGATGTCCACCATCGGCGACTTCTCCGCCGCGAAGATGGAGGTGTAGAAGAGAAGCCAGGTGAGCATCTCCTCGTAGGCCACGGTCTGGGCCACGTGATCGACCGCGACCAGATGCGAAGACCTCGGCTCCTCGTCGTCCGTCGCGGCGATGAAGTCGATCTCCCAGATCCGTGCAAGTTCGCTTCTCGAATCGACGAGATAGACCAGTCCTCCGCCGACGCCGCGGATCGCCGGCACCTCCAGCTCCCCGGAAACAACCGGCTGGCTGAACGGTTCGGCGCCGAGTGCGACGGCGCGGGCGAGAGCGGCCGCAGCGTCCTCCACCGTCAGCGCCATGGCATAGGCGGAGGCCCCATGGACTGCGTAGGCGGCGCTGGCGAAGCCGATCGTCTCGCTGTTGACGAGGATGCGGATATCGCCCTGCTGATAGACCGCGACCTTCTTCGTCCGGTGCACCGCCGTCTTGCGAAACCCGAGTGCGCGAAGCATGGCGACCAGCGGGACCGCATCCGCCTCACCGACGGAAAACTCTATGAACGCGACCCCATGCACCACCGCCCGTTCAGGCATCGGCGCAACCGTAAGGGCGCCTGCATCCGGCATCCGGCGCACCTGATCGCCCAGATGGATCAGCGACCGGTGGCCATCGGCAGCGATCGCCCTGGCCGAACCGCCGCGAAACTGGTCGTTGAAGATCTCGAGCGAGAAATAGCCGTCATAGCCCGTCTGCGCGATCGCGGCGACGAAGTCGGCAACAGGCAGATCGCCCTCGCCGGGCATGTTGCGGAAGTGCCTGCTCCAGTAGAGCAGATCCATGTCGATCAGCGGCGCGTCGGCGAGCTGGACGATGAAGATCTTGTCCTTCGGTATCGAGCGGATGGAGCCGATGTCGATCCTGCGGGAGAGCGAGTGGAAGCTGTCGAGGATAAGCCCGATATTGGGGTGATCGGCGCGGCGCACGATCTCCCAGGCATCGCGGTGATCGTGGATATGCCGGCCCCAGGCAAGCGCCTCGTAGCCGACCTTCAATCCGCGTTTCGCGGCACGCTCGCCCAGTTCGCGGAAATCCGCCGCCGCACGGTCGACGCCCCCGAGCGAGACCGGCGAGACGTTGGAGCAGACGAGGACGAGGTCGGTCCCCAGTTCCTGCATGATGTCGAACTTGCGCTCGGCGCGATCCAATGTCCGCGACCGATGCGGCTCCGGCATGCCCTCGAAATCGCGGAACGGCTGGAACAGTGTTATCTCCAGGCCAAAATCGCGGACCATCCGCCCGACGTCCCGCGGACTGCCATCGAAGGCAAGGAAGTCGTTCTCGAAGATCTCCACCCCATCGAAGCCCGCCTTCGCGATCGCCTCCAGCTTCTCCGGAAGCTCCCCGCTGATCGATACCGTGGCAATCGACGTCTTCATCCGCCCACTCCTGCAGCCACGCCGGGCGTGCCGGAAGCCCCGGTCAAGTCCGCAAAATGCCGCCGCATCCGTTCAGCATCCGGTTCGATGCCAGTGAACAGATGAAACGCCTTCACCGCCTGGAATACGGCCATTCCGCCGCCATCCAGAACCCGGCATCCCCGGCGACACGCTTCCGCCAGCAACTCGGTCGTGAGGGGGAAGTAGACAATCTCGGCCACCCACAATGCCGGCCGCAGCAGATCCGCCTCCAGCGGCAGTCCGGGATATTTAGACATGCCCGTCGGGGTGGCATGAATCAGGCCCGACGCATCCGCCATCGCCTTGGCCAGATCACGTCCGCCCCCGACGACTGCACGGGGAAAATGTGTTTGCATGTTCTCGGCCAGAGCCTCGGCCCGCGCCTGGTCCCGATCGAAAATGGAAAGATGCGCGGCGCCCAGGCTGAGGATGGCATAGGCCGTGGCAGCACCTGCTCCCCCCGCCCCCAACTGCACGACCGAGGCCAGGTCTGCACCGGGCAAGCCGCGCCTGAAGCTTTCCGCAAATCCCCACCAGTCGGTGTTGTGACCCTCCCGCCGTCCATCCCGAAGCACGATCGTGTTGATGGCTCCCAAGGCTGCGGCGTCTTCCGACAGCGTATCGACGAAGGGAATTACCGCCTGTTTGCAGGGGTGCGTAACATTGAGCCCGCCGAAGCCGCGGTTCTGCGCATCCGCGACAACTTCGGACAGGTGCGCCTCGCCGTCCGGTATGCGATCCAGGTCGAGCAGATCATACCGGTAGTCAAAGCCTTGCGCCTGCCCCTCGGCCATGTGCATGGCGGGCGTCAGAGACGCCTGAATGCCCCTGCCGATCAGCCCGGCCCGAAAAGGAGATCTGGGAACTGTATTCATGCCATCGACCGCTGACGGGCTCGGCACACGCTGTGCCTTGCCGCCGCGCACTCCTCCC
>DASUPM010000167.1:0-4233 GCA_036281095.1 Pseudorhizobium sp. | reverse complement strand
TTCCTGTCCGAGACGAAGAGCTCGAAGGAGCCTCTGGACACGACGAATGCGGATTCCGCCGGCGAGGCCTCACGGAAAAGCTCCTGGCCGGCAGCCACCGCCCGGCGCTCGGCGCCGAAAGCGAGCAGGCGCAGCTGATCGGCGTCGAGTTCGCGGAAGAGCGGGACCTGGGAAATCACCCGGATGTCGTCGTTGAGGGACATTTGCCGCCTAGGGTACGATCTTGTAGCCGCCGTTCTCCGTCACCAGGATCTCGGCGTTGGAAGGGTCGCGTTCGATCTTCTGACGGAGCCGGTAGACGTGGGTTTCCAGCGTATGGGTGGTCACGCCGGAGTTGTAGCCCCAGACCTCCTCGAGAAGCACGTCGCGGGTGACGACCTTCTGGTCGGCGCGATAGAGATAGCGGATGATCGCCGCCTCCTTTTCCGTCAGGCGGATCTTCTTTCCATCCTCGGTGGTCAGCAGTTTCTGGCTCGGCTTGAAGATGTAGGGGCCGACGGAGAAGGTCGCGTCCTCGCTCTGCTCGTACTGGCGTAGCTGCGCGCGGATGCGGGCCAGCAGGACGGCGAAACGGAAAGGCTTGGTGATGTAGTCGTTGGCGCCGGCTTCTAGCCCCAGAATCGTGTCGGAATCGGTGTCATGGCCGGTCAGCATGATGATCGGGGCCTTGAAGCCGTTCTTGCGCAACAGCTTCACCGCCTCGCGGCCGTCCATATCCGGCAGGCCTACGTCCATGATCAGCAGATCCACCTGGCTTGCCTTCGCCGTCTGCATTGCCTTGGTGGCATTGGCTTCCTGCAGGAGCGAAAACTCCTCGTAGAGCGAGAGCTGCTCCACCAGCGTATCGCGCAGGTCGTCGTCGTCATCCACCAGCAAAATCGTGCGAGCTGCCATATGTTCCTGCCTCTTGTTTGCCTGCCTTCATCTCGTCATAGCACGAGAGGGCAATCGGTTCAGGCACTTGATCTAAGTTGCATCGTGCTATGAATTCAAACCAAATCATCTTCAAGGCAAGACTTCGTGAGGAAAGATGGCCGATTTGCGAAGGAAGGAGCGCAGAAGTGCGGATGTCGTCACAGTCAGGGCCGCACCCGGCAACCATTCGCGCGGCACGGTTTCCTTCGGGGGTATAACGGTTCCGGCGGCACTCGGCCGCTCCGGACGCACTGCCTTCAAGCGGGAAGGCGACGGTGCCACACCGATCGCCGCCATGCGCCTCCTTTACGGCTTCACCCGTGGAGATCGGGTGACGTCGCTGCGGACCGCGCTTCCGATGCGCCGCATCTCGAAAGACATGCTCTGGTGCGACCAGCCGGACCATCCGAGCTACAACCGCCTCGTCCGGGCGCCGTTCAAGCGCAGCCATGAGGAGATGATGCGAAAGGACGGGCTCTACGACATCTGCCTCGTGCTCGACTGGAACGTCACCTCGCGCCGGCGCAACCGCGGCTCGGCGATCTTCTTTCATCTGATCAGGCCGGGCTACCAGCCGACGGCGGGCTGCGTGGCGATAAGCCTGAGGGACATGCAGCGGCTGATCCCCTTCCTGCGCCGGGGCACACTCGTGCAGGTGCTGTGAAGGCCATGCCCACGGCTCCTGTCGCATAACCGTAACGCAGCCCTCCTAGTGTCGCCCCGTCTCAATCGAAGCTGCACAGGAGGCTGCCATGACCGAAGAGCACTGTCCCAAGATCTTCCCGACCACCCAGTTGGAAGAGGCCGATGGGGCTGGCCATAATCCCAGCGCCAATCCCACCATGGGCGAGATCATCAGCAAGCGCTTCTCCCGGCGCAGCTTTCTGCAGGGCTCGCTTGCCGTCTCGGCGATCGCCGCCACGGTCAGCCCAGTCGCCCTGATGACGGCCGAAAAGGCCAAGGCCGCAACCGGCTCGGCCTTCTCCTTCCCCGAAGTCGAAGCCGGCGTCGATGCCAACCACCACGTGGCGGAAGGCTATGATGCGGACGTCCTGCTGCGCTGGGGCGATGCTCTCTTCACCGATTCTCCGGAATTCGATCCGAAGAACCAGACGGCGGACGCCCAGGCGCGCCAGTTCGGCTACAACAACGATTATGTCGGCTTCATTCCCCTGGAAGGCGCTGCCGACCACGGACTGCTGGTCGTCAACCACGAATACACCAACCCGCACCTGATGTTCCCCGGCCTCGTCACCATCGCCGACGGCAAGGTCGAGCAGGGGCCGCTCAGCAAGGATCAGGTGGACGTCGAGATGGCGGCTCACGGCGGCACGATCGTCGAGATCCGCCGCGTCGATGGAAAGTGGCAGGTCGTGCGCGACGGCCAGTACAACCGCCGTATCACGGCTACCACCGAAATGCTGCTCACCGGCCCCGCAGCCGGCCACGACCGTCTGAAGACCTCGGCCGACAGCACCGGCACGAAGGTTATCGGCACGATCAACAACTGTGCCGGCGGCGTGACCCCGTGGGGCACCTACATCATGGCGGAAGAAAATTTTCACGGCTATTTCTCGGGCGAGCTTCCGGCGGACCATGCCGAAGCGGCCAACTACGAGCGCTATGGCGTGCCGGAGGGCGGCTATGACTGGGCGAACTTCTACGACCGCTTCGACCTGTCCAAGGAGCCGAACGAGCCGAACCGCTTCGGCTGGATCGTCGAGGTCGATGTCATGGACCCGAACTCGACGCCGAAGAAGCGCACTGCTCTCGGCCGCACCAAGCACGAGGGTGCGGAGTCGATCGTTGCGGAAAACGGCAAGGTCGTCTTCTACCTCGGCGACGACGAACGTTTCGACTACGTCTACAAGTTCGTGACCGAGGGTAGTTATAATCCGGACGATCGTGCCGCCAACATGGACCTTCTCGATTCCGGCACGCTCTATGCCGCGAAGTTCAACGAAGACGGGAGCATGGAATGGCTGCCGCTCGTTCACGGGCAGGGACCGCTGACGGCGGAGAACGGTTTTGCCAGCCAGGCCGACGTCCTCATCGAGACCCGCCGGGCCGGCGATCTGGTGGGCGCCACGAAGATGGATCGTCCGGAGGACGTCCAGCCGAACGGCGTCAACGGCAAGGTCTACGTGATGCTGACCAACAATACCAAGCGCAAGGACGACCAGGTCGATGCCGCCAACCCGCGCGCGGAAAATGCCTTCGGCCACATCATCGAGATTTCCGAAGCCGGCGGCGATTTCGCCGCGACCTCCGGCACCTGGGAAGTGCTTCTGAAGTGCGGCGATCCTTCGGTCGCCGACGTCGGCGCCACCTTCTCCACGGAAACGACGAAGAACGGCTGGTTCGGCATGCCCGACAACTGCGCCATCGATGCTGCCGGCCGCCTCTGGGTCTCGACCGACGGCAACAACAACAAGGCGACGGGCCGCACGGACGGCCTCTGGGCCGTCGATACGGAAGGCGACGCGCGTGCGACGTCGAAGCTGTTCTTCCGCGTACCGGTGGGCGGCGAGCTCTGCGGGCCGCTGTTCACCCCCGATGACGAAACGGCCTTCGTCGCGGTCCAGCATCCGGGCGACGGTGGCGAGGACTGGGACGGCCACGGCCGCCCGTCCTACTACGAGGACCTCTCCACGCGCTGGCCGGACTTCAAGGACGACATGCCGGTGCGTCCCTCGGTCCTCGCCATCACCAAGGTCGGCGGCGGCAAGATCGCCGTCTGAGCAGGTCCCGGCCTGACGGAAGCCCCGCCCCCCAGGCGGGGCTTCTCATTTCAGCGAACGCGGCGTGACAACCCGCTCGAGACGGCCCGAGCCGATCCCGATGCTCCGCCAGTCGGCCGCCGAAAAATCGATCACCGCCAGCGCGCCCGTCGGGAACTTGTCAGCCATTGCGGCCCGGGCCTGCGCATCCCCGCCGTCCGTCAGCATCAGCGCAAGTTCCTGCAGGCCGGGATTGTGGCCAAGCAGCAGCACGGTACCGTTGCCGGCTCCACTATCGCGCAGAACATCCACCATGTCGGTCGGCGTCGCCTCGTAAAGCTCCGGCACGATCCGCATGTCGATCCCGCCGGGAAGCTTGCTGCCGACGAGATCCCAGGTTTCCCGGGTGCGACGTGAATCCGAAACGAGTGCAAAGTCGGGTATGAGCTTTTCGCCCGCCATGTATTTAGCCATGAGCGGCGCAGCCTTCATTCCCCTCGGCGCCAGGGGGCGATCCCTGTCCGGCACCTCCGGCGGCCATGCGGATTTGGCGTGCCGCAGGAGAAGGAGCCGCAGCTTTCGTGCGCCTGTCCGATCA
>DASUPM010000166.1:0-7931 GCA_036281095.1 Pseudorhizobium sp. | reverse complement strand
CGCGGGCGAGCTCGGCGTCGAGGCGCGACGCGTCGGAGATATCGCTGATCAGGCGATCGAGACGCCTGACATCGTGGAAGATGATTTCCGTCAGCCGGTGCTTTGCATCGTCGGACTTCGCGAGCGGCAGGGTCTCCACGGCGCTGCGAAGCGAGGTCAGAGGGTTCTTCAGTTCGTGGCTGACATCTGCGGCGAAACTTTCGATCGCATCGATGCGGTCATAGAGGGCAGTCGTCATTTCGCGCAGGGCGATAGAAAGATTGCCGATCTCGTCCTGCCTGTAGGCGAAATCCGGGATCTCCTCGCGCTGCTTGGCGCCCCGCCGGACACGAATGGCCGCCGCCGCAAGCCGACGAAGCGGATTGGCGATGGTCGACGACAGCAACAGGGACAGGAGGATATTCACGAGGGTCGCCACGCCGAAGACGCGCATGATGGCGAGCCGTTCGGCATGGACGATCTTGTCGATATCCCCAGCCTGAGTTGACAGGAGCAGAACCCCGAGCACGGCGCGGAAGCGCTGGACCGGGACTGCTACGGAAACGATCAGTTCGCCCTTGTCCGTGATGCGAACGACCGCGCCGCGCACGCCGGTGAGCGCGTTCATGACCTCCGGATAGATGGAGCCGTCGCCGCCGGGAGCCTCCTTGTAAACCGGAAGGTTCCGCTGCTGCAGCATGCGGTTGAACAGGCCGGTGGCCCAGTCGCTCCAGCTCGTCGTTTCCCGCTCCACCGGCGGCAGGTCGAACCGCAGGACTTGGCCCCTCGAATAAAGGTGCCGCGAATCGAGCAGCAGGTTGGCGTCCGCATCGAAGATGCGGGCGCGGGTCCGGGTCGGAGAAATGAGTCGGCGGAGCACGGGCGCCACGCGGTCGGGGTCGATCGGAAAGTCCAGATCCTCATCGTTCGGCACGGGTGTGATGCTCTGCCCGGCCTGCAGTTCGAGGAGCTTTTCCGGGTCGATCGTGATCGAGTTCGTATCGACCGAGGCGGAGGCCGAAATCGCGCCGGCGATGATCTCGCCCTGCGTCAGGAGGCTCTCGACCCGCGCGTCGATCAGCCCCTCGCGGAACTGATTGAGGTAGAGGATGCCGCCGGCCAGAACCACGGTCGCCGCGATGTTGAAGAAGAGGATGCGGCGGGTGAGGCTTGAAAAGACTGCGTGACCGAACACCCGGCGGATCAGAGTGAAGGGGTGCGACCAGACGCGCCCGGACCTGTGCCGGCCGTGAGCCTCGTCTTCCTCATCAACCATAATATCGTCGAGTGGTCGATCTGCCACCAGATATCCTTTCGCGGAACCGGCGTACGCCCGCTGGCGCTGTCATCGCCGGATCCGCGGCTCCTGGCTAGGCCGCTTCGCGGAACCGATAGCCGACGCCGTAGAGCGTTTCGATCATATCGAAGTCGCCGTCAACCATCTTGAATTTCTTGCGCAAGCGCTTGATGTGGCTGTCGATCGTACGGTCGTCTACGTAGACCTGTTCGTCATAGGCGGCGTCCATCAATGCGTCGCGGCTCTTGACGACGCCGGGGCGCTGGGCGAGCGAATGGAGGATCAGGAATTCGGTGACCGTCAGGGTAACGGGTTCACCTTTCCAGGTGCAGGTATGCCGCTCCTGGTCCATCAGCAATTGGCCGCGCTCCAGCGTTCGTGCCTGTTGAGCATCTACGCCAGGCTTTGCGCCGCCTCCAGTTCCACCCTGGCTTTCGCGGGCGCTCGCCCGCCGCAGGATCGCCTTGACGCGCTCCACCAGAAGACGCTGGGAGAACGGCTTTGTGATGAAGTCGTCCGCTCCCATCTTCAGGCCGAACAACTCGTCGATCTCCTCGTCCTTGGACGTAAGGAAAATCACCGGGAGGTCGGACTTCTGCCGCAAGCGGCGCAACAGTTCCATTCCGTCCATACGGGGCATCTTGATATCGAAGATCGCCAGGTGCGGAGGACGTCCGACAAGTCCATCGAGCGCCGACGCCCCATCGGTATAGGTTTCCACCTTGTAGCCTTCGGCCTCAAGGGCGATCGATACCGATGCGAGGATGTTGCGATCGTCGTCCACGAGCGCGATTGTCTGCATTCTCTCCGTCTCCATCGCCATCATGTTTGCGAATCTCCTGGTGCTTCCCCAGCCAGGTTCAACCACAGTCGATGCGCCTTGTGAGTATAAAGCTGGAACAAATTGTGGCAACGGCGGAGGTTCTTCCGCCGTGTGGCAGCCCAGCGCTGTCTTCTAAGTGGGTCGGTGGCGGCGGACTAAAAAGGATGCTAAACCGATTTAATTGGAAATAAATTTTTTTAAATCGATTAATTGATTGATATCATTGCAATATCCGTACCGAAAGCTATTGCCCTTTGCTATGCTCGGAGCTACTTGAGGCGCAGATCAACGCCAAGGGAAGGAAGGCGCGCATGCAGGAGCTCGGACTCTACAATCCGGCCAACGGAATCTCGGCACTTGGATTTACCGAGGTTTCCCGCGTCAGGTACAACCTCTCGGAGACGGAACTTTACGAGGAAGCGATCCGTAACGGCGAGGCGGATCTGACGGCGGACGGTGCTCTGCGTGCAGTCACCGGTCAGCATACCGGCCGCTCTCCCAAGGACAAGTTCATCGTTCGCGACCAGACCACGGAAGACGTCATCTGGTGGGACAATAACAAGGCGATGTCGGCTGAGAACTTCGATGTCCTGCATAAGGACATGCTGGCCCATGCTGCAGGCAAGACGCTTTATGTCCAGGATCTGGTCGGCGGTGCAGACCCGCAAAATGCCTTGCCGACCCGGGTCGTGACGGAACTCGCCTGGCATGCCCTGTTCATTCGCAACCTGCTCATCCGTCCGAAACGCGAGTTGCTGGAGACGTTTGTCCAGAAGCTTACGATCATCAACCTGCCGAGCTTCCGGGCTGATCCGGCGCGTCACGGCTGCCGCACGGAAACGGTGATCGCCTGTGACCTCAAGCGCGGCATCGTGCTGATCGGCGGCACGTCATATGCCGGAGAGAACAAGAAGTCAGTATTCACCGTCTTGAACTACCTCCTTCCTGCAAAGGGCGTCATGCCGATGCATTGCTCGGCCAATGTCGGTGCGGAAGGCGACGCCGCGGTCTTTTTTGGCCTGTCGGGCACCGGCAAGACGACGCTGTCGGCGGATCCGAGCCGTACCCTTGTCGGAGACGACGAACACGGCTGGGGGGAAAGCGGCATCTTCAACTTTGAAGGCGGCTGCTACGCCAAGGCGATCAAGCTATCGGCCGAGGCGGAGCCGGAAATCTATGCGGCCACCCGTCGCTTCGGAACCGTGCTCGAGAACGTCGTACTCGATGAAGACCGCGTGCCGGACTTCGATGACAATTCGCTGACGGAGAACACCCGCTCGGCATACCCGCTGCACTTTATTCCCAATGCGTCGGAGACCGGTATCGCGCCGCATCCGAAGACGATCATCATGCTGACGGCGGACGCGTTCGGCGTGATGCCGCCGATTGCCAAGCTGACGCCGGAACAAGCCATGTACCACTTCCTGTCCGGGTACACGGCCAAGGTGGCCGGCACGGAAAAGGGAGTCACCGAGCCGGAAGCGACGTTCTCCACCTGCTTCGGCGCACCCTTCATGCCGCGTCATCCCGCCGAATACGGCAACCTGCTGCGCGACCTGATCGATCGCCATGGCGTCGACTGCTGGCTGGTAAATACCGGCTGGACCGGCGGTGCCTATGGTGTCGGCCGGCGTATGCCGATCAAGGCAACGCGCGCACTGCTCTCCGCGGCGCTGACGGGCGATCTCAGGAACACCCAGTTCCGCACCGATCCGAACTTCGGCTTCGCGGTGCCGGTCGCAGTTGAAGGCGTGGAGCCCTCCATTCTCGACCCCCGCTCCACCTGGTCGGACGGGCTCGCCTACGACGCCCAGGCAAAGAAGCTGGTATCGATGTTCATCGCGAACTTCGAGAAGTTCGAAGATCATGTCGACAGCAAGGTGCGCGACGCGGCGCCCGTCCTGCTGAACGCCGCCGAATAGCCCGAAGGGAAGGCGCAAGATCTCCGACCGCCGGTCTCTCCGAGGCCGGCGGTTTTCTTCGCCCGCGCGTTGTGGGATAGAGGCAGCGGAGAAGAACGATGGCGAGCAACCCCCTTTACATCGATAGTGGCATCACGATCCCGGGCTGGGAACTCACCGAGCAGTTCGTGCTCGCGGGCGGACCCGGCGGCCAGAACGTCAACAAGGTATCGACCGCCGTCCAGCTCTTCTTCGACGTCGTGAACTCGCCCTCTCTGCCGGACCGGATCAAGGCGAATGCCGTGCGCATTGCCGGTCGCCGGATGTCGAAGGAAGGCGTGCTGATGATCGAGGCCAACCGCTTCCGCAGCCAGGAGCGTAACCGGGAAGATGCCCGGGAGCGGCTGAAAGAGCTGATCCTGAAAGCTGCCGAACCGCCCCCGCCGCCGCGCAAGGCGACCAGACCGACCAAAGGTTCTGTCGAGCGGCGCCTCAAGGCAAAGTCGGGACGATCGGAGGTGAAGAAGATGCGCGGCAAGCCGACGGGAGAATGAGCGATGACCGGCCTTCCTGATGGCGTAAGGTACCTGCCCGGATATCTGGACAGGGCGTTCCAGGAGCATCTGGTGGATCTGATCCGCGGCGTCGTGGCCGAGGCGCCGCTCTGCCTGCCGGAAATGCCCGGGACCGGAAAGCCTCTATCCGTGCGCATGACGAATTGCGGCTCGCTCGGCTGGGTCACCGACCGGGAACGCGGCTATCGCTATCAGGCGACCCATCCGAAGACCGGCCGACCGTGGCCGGCGATGCCGCCCGAACTGCTGGAGCTTTGGAGAGCCGTTGCCGGCTATCCGAAGCCGCCGGAGGCATGCCTCGTCAACTTTTACTCCGATGACGCTCGAATGGGTCTGCACCAGGACAGGGACGAGACCGACCTGGCTGCGCCGGTGATGTCTATCTCGCTCGGCAACACCTGTCTTTTCAGGGTCGGTGGCTTGACCCGCAAGGACCCAACCGCGTCGTTCCGGCTGTCGAGCGGCGACATTGTCATCCTCGGCGGTCCCGGGCGCCTGTGCTTCCACGGGGTCGATCGGATTTACCCGAACACATCGACCCTGCTGCAGAACGGCGGTCGCATCAACCTGACATTGAGGCGGGTCACCTGACGATCAGAGCTTTCTGAGTGCCACCGTCTCGACAAAATGGTTGGAGCCCTTGCGCAGGATGAGGTCCGCCCGCGGCCGGGTTGGCAGGATGTTCTGCCGCAGGTTCTTCAGGTTGATATTCTCCCAGAGCCCTTCGGCGATGGCGCGCGCAGCGTCTTCACCGATTTCCGAGTAGCGGTGGAAGAAGGAGCTTGGGTCACGGAAAGCTGTCTGGCGCAGCTTCATGAAGCGTTCGACATACCAGTTGTGGATCAGCGCTTCGTCCGCGTCGATGTAGATCGAGAAGTCGAAGAAGTCCGATACGATCGGCACGAATTTTCCGTCCGCGGGAAGGTCACGCGACTGAAGCACGTTGATGCCTTCGAAGATAAGAATATCAGGGCGATCGATCGTGGTGAATTCGTCCTGCAACACGTCATAGGTCAGGTGCGAATAGCGAGGCGCCCGCACGTTCGGCTGCCCGGCCTTGATGGCGGAAAGGAAACGCAGCAGCGCGCCGATGTCGTAGCTTTCGGGAAAACCCTTGCGCTCCATCAGACCTTCTCTCCGGAGCACGGCATTCGGAT
Source organism: Pseudorhizobium sp. (assembly GCA_036281095.1). Taxonomy (GTDB): domain Bacteria; phylum Pseudomonadota; class Alphaproteobacteria; order Rhizobiales; family Rhizobiaceae; genus Neorhizobium. The sequence goes on along the minus strand of DASUPM010000166.1, from coordinate 2,199 downwards.
GAAGGAAGCCGTCGGTGGTGATGAGGTCCACCTTCGGGCTCGAAGGCCAGCGGGCCAGGAGTTCCTTCAGGATGCGAGCCGTTGTCGACTTGCCGACGGCCACCGAGCCGGCGATGCCGATCACAAACGGGGTCTTCGTCATATCGGCAAGGCTGAGAAAGCGGTTGCGTTGCTGGAAGAGCAACTGGGATGCTTCCACATGCGCTGACAGGAGCCGCGACAGGGAAAGATAGATGCGCCGGACTTCGTCGAGATCGATAGGGTCGTCGAGGGAGCGTAGCCTGGAGACCTCATCCGCGGTCAGGGTCAGGGGCGTGTCGGCTCGAAATCGCGACCATTCCTCCGATGTGAAGAGGTGATGGGGGGAATAGCTCGCGGCGGGCGGCTGCTCCTGACCGACCGGTTGCATTGCCAAGGTCATGATTGCCGGTTCGCCTTTTCCTGCAGCCCTGATTGGGCCGTTCGCCGCTGGAGTTCGTCCATTACATCCTGCAGCGGAATGCCGGCGATGTTCAATACGACCATGAGGTGATAGAGAAGGTCTGCGCTCTCGTTCACCAGATCCCGGCGATCCTGCGCCACGGCTGCGATGACCGTTTCCACCGCCTCTTCGCCGAGCTTCTTGGCAGCCTTCGCCTGTCCGGCCGAGACCAGCTTTGCGGTCCAGGATGCGTCGGGAGACGCCTGTGCCCGGGCAGCAACGATCCGCTCGAGGTCGCTGAGGGAAAAATCCGTCATGTCATGTCTCCAGCGGCGTCAGTGCAGCCGCATCGCGATGCCGTGCTCAGCCATGTAGTGCTTGGCCTCGCCCACGGTATAGGTACCGAAGTGGAAAATCGATGCGGCGAGCACGGCGGTGGCGTGTCCGTCGCGGATGCCGGCGACCAGATCATCCAGCGTACCAACGCCCCCCGACGCAATGACGGGAACCTTGACGGCGCTTGCAATGGTGCGGGTCAGGGCAAGGTCGTAGCCGCTCTTGGTGCCGTCGCGATCCATCGACGTGACGAGCAGTTCACCTGCGCCACGCTCGACCATCTTCGCGGCGAAATCGATGGCGTCGATGCCGGTCGCCTGCCGTCCGCCATGGGTGAAGATCTCCCACCGATCGGTTTCGGCCGCTGACGAAACCTTTTTGGCATCGATCGAAACGACGATGCACTGGTTGCCGAATTTGTCGGCGGCTTCGGCGACGAAATCCGGGCTTTTTACCGCAGCGGAGTTGATCGACACCTTGTCGGCACCGGCCAAGAGCAATTTGCGGATATCGGCGATCGCGCGCACTCCGCCGCCGACGGTCAATGGCATGAAGCAGTGGTCGGCGGTGCGCGCGACGACATCGAAGATGGTGTCGCGGTTGTCGGACGAGGCGGTGATGTCGAGGAAGCAGAGTTCGTCGGCGCCGGCTGCATCGTAAGCCTTGGCAGCCTCCACCGGATCGCCGGCATCGACGAGATCGAGAAAGTTGACGCCCTTGACGACGCGGCCGTCCTTGACGTCGAGGCAGGGGATGACGCGGGCCTTGAGGGTCATGCGGCCTCTCCTTTTTGCTCGCGGATCAGCGCCAATGCCTCGGTGGGGTCGATCCGGCCGTCATAGAGGGCACGGCCCGAGATGGCCCCTTCCAGGCGGGCGGCGTCAGGCTGCAGCATCCGCTTGACGTCGTCGATTGAGGCCAGGCCGCCGGATGCGATCACCGGGATCGAGACGGCGTTTGCCAACTCCAGGGTCGAATCCCAATTGATGCCGGTGAGAATGCCGTCGCGGTCGATGTCGGTGTAGATGATCGCCGAAACGCCGGCCCCTTCGAATTTCCTGGCGAGCTCGATGACGCCGAGTTCGGAGGCTTCCGCCCAGCCTTCGACCGCCACCTTGCCGCCCTTGGCGTCGATCCCGACGGCGACTTTGCCGGGAAAGCGCCTGCAGGCTTCGACGACGAGAGCCGGATCTCTAACGGCCACGGTGCCGAGGATGACGCGGGCCAGGCCGCGCGACAGCCATTTTTCGATATGTTCGAGTGTACGGATGCCGCCGCCGAGCTGAACGGGGTTCTTCGTCGCCGCTAGGATGGCATCGACGGCGGCGCCGTTGACCGATTCACCCGCAAACGCACCGTTCAGGTCGACCACGTGTAGCCATTCGAAGCCTTGGTCCTCGAAGGCTTTCGCCTGGGCCGCGGCATCCGGGTTGTAGACGGTC
>DASUPM010000165.1:0-9227 GCA_036281095.1 Pseudorhizobium sp. | reverse complement strand
GGACAGCCATTCGGCGGAAGCGGTGCGCCACCGCATCCGGGCGCTCATCGCCCAGGAGAGCGCGGACTGCGTCCTCTCCGACGACGACATCGTCGTCAGCCTCAAGAAGGGCGGGGTGGACCTGGCGCGGCGCACGGTGGCGAAATACCGCGAGGCCATGAACATTCCCTCCTCCGTCCAGCGGCGGCGCGAGAAACGCGCGATGGCAAAGCGGACCGCCGTCTGAGCCGGTACGCGTCAGCGCACGACGATATAGCGGTCGGAGCGGTGGTTGATCGTCAGGAAGACGTTGAGCACGACCGCGCCGAGCACCGACCAGGCCACGACCTCCGGCGAGACGACGAAGAAGGCGCACAGCATCACGCAAAGATCGAAGGCCAGTTGCACAAGCCCGGCCTGGATGCCGAAATGCTCCTGGATGTAGATCGCGAGAATTCCGACGCCGCCGAGGCTCGCCCGATGGCGATAAAGGGCCAGGAGCCCGTAGCCGAGCAGAAGACCGCCCATGAGGGCGCCCCAGCCGGGATGCAGATGCTGGATGAGCAGAAACTGCTGCTCCACCTCGGTGATCAAGGAAACGATGGCGATGGCGGCGAAGGTCTTCAACGAAAAGGCGAGCCCGAGGCGCCGGAACGACAGGTAATAGAACGGCAGGTTGACGATGAAGAAGAGCAGGCCGAATGAGATTCCGAAGGCGTAGTGCAGCAGGAAGGCAACTCCCGCGGTGCCGCCGGTCAGCAAACCGACGTGATTGAGAAAGTAGAAGCCGAGGGCCGCGACGAGCGCGCCTGTCGCAAGCCCCTGTGTATCCTCGAGCGAAGTGTGCTGCGAAGGGTCCGCGCTATAGAAACCCAGGCTGCGCTTCTGGGCCTGCTTCTGCTGCGTCAAGTGGTGCCTCGATGGTCGAATTGTCTGTCGCGCCGCAATATGACGTTCATCTGTCGTCTTCAACGGACAGCGGCGGCCATTGCGTAAAACGCAAGATCAGGCACGGTCAGCGCGGCTTTCGCGACAGAAACAGCATGCCATAGATGGGTTCGCCGCGGTCGAGACGGATGTCGGTTCGCATCATGGAGAGGGTTTCCAGCCCGTATCGGGCCAGCAGGTCGCGGATGTAGTCTTCGGAATGGGCGTAACGGAGCGACTGCCGCAGCTCGAAGCCTGCGCCGGCGGCAGCCTCTTCCACCGAGAAGGCGAAGTGCCCTCCCGGCATCAGCAGATCGACCACCAGCGGCAAGACCGTCTCCAGCGAACCGAGATACATCAGGACATCGGCGGCGGTGACGAGATCGGCCCGGCGCCGCGAATGTCCGTCGGCAAACAGACCGGCCTCGTCCGCCGGCAGGCTGAGGTCGGCCTGGGCGAGGTAGTCGTAGATCCCCTTCTGCTCCGCCTTGGCGAGCATGTTGGCCGACAGGTCGAAGCCTTCGAGACGTTCCGCCACGTGCCTGATTTCGGCACCGAGGAGGCCCGTGCCGCAACCGAGATCGACCGCGAGCTCAAACGGCGCCTTGGCTGACACCATGTGCGCGAGCTTGCCCGGCACCGTGTAATCAAGCTTCTCCACCAGCGCCTCGTCGAAGCGTTCGGCATATTCGTCGAACAGGCTTTCGACATAGCGGCTGGGAGGCTGGTCCGGCACCTCTGCCGCGCCGAACAAAGCCAGCTTCAGCCGCGCTCCGAAGACATCCTCAGGATCGAAGCGCAACGCCTGGCGATAGGCATCGATGGCGCCCTCGACGATCGCGTTCCGCTCCCGGTAATCCCCCAGCCGGAACCAGCCCGCGCCCCAGTACGGTACCAGTTCGAGCGCCTGCTCTACCAGCTCGACCGCCGCGGCCATATCACCCACTTCGCAGAGCATGCGGGCGTAGTCGACGCGACGGTCGGCAATGGGATCGCCGGAGGAAAACTGGCTTGGCGGCATTCAGTGTCTCGAGAAGGGTGCGGGTTATTGGCTGAAGTCACAAAAAAACTCAAGTTCTATTTGAGGGGACAGCCATCATTCGCGGGCGGGGTTGCGGGGCATGGCCTCGCCGTCTATCTCTGCCCGGGCAACGGAGAACACTGAGAATGTCGGAACCAGTCACGCGGCTCCTCGGCGACACGCCCGGACGGACGCTCGTAAAGCTCATCGTGGTGTCGCTGGTGGTCGGCTTCGTGATGGCCGTCTTCGGGCTGGATCCCTGGGACATCATCTACAGCATCCGCAACTTCGTTCTCGACCTGTGGTATCAGGGCTTCGAAGCGCTCGGCCGGGTGGGCGACTATCTCGTGCTCGGCGCGACCATCGTCATTCCGGTCTTCATCCTGCTCCGGCTGATCAGCTACAGGCGTTGAACATGACCGACCGGATACTCCTTCCGTCTCGCCGGGACGTCCTCGTGCTGTCCGGTTTCGGCCTGCTTCTCGCGGGATGCTCGACCATGGGCGTCCTATCCTCGGCGGACGGTGCGGAGGACGAGACCGCCGCAGCGCTGCCGATGGTCAACAGGGTCCGTTCCGAACGCGGCCTGCCGGCCCTTGCGGCCAAGCCTGCGGCCCGCGGCGCGGCTGCCGAACAGGCGGTCCGGATGGCGAAGGCCGAACAGATGACACACCTCATCGGCCTTGGAGACGACTTCAAGGCGCGCATGAAACGTCGGGACGTCCCACTTCCGGCGGCGGAAAACATTGCAAGCGGGCAGGATTCGGTCGAGGAAGCCGTACAAGCCTGGATCGCCTCGCAGTCGCATCTGACGAACATGCTCGGCTCCTTCCACGGAGTGGGCGTCGCAATGGCCCGTTCCTCGGCCGCGCGCCCCTACTGGGCGATGGTTCTGTCGGCCTGACGCCGGCGGCCACGAAACCCGGCAGCTCTTTCAGAGCTTCATCGACGCCCAGTAATCGACCCGCGTGTCGCGGAGGTCTCGAATGGACGCGACGTTCTCGCGGTCGAGAAGCCGCGACAGTTCGCCAAGAATGCGGGCGGGAAGACCAGGTCCCTCGTAAACCATGCAGGAATAGAGCTGCACCAGATCGGCGCCGGCGCGGATCTTCTCCAGCGCGTCTTCCGCAGTGCCGACGCCGCCCACGCCGATGATCGGCAGCGACGGGCCGACGCGATGGCGCATCCTGGCGAGAACCCCCGTCGACAGACGGAAGAGCGGCGCGCCGGAGAGCCCTCCCGCCTCGTTTGCCTGCACCCGGTCCGTCAAACCCTCGCGCGAAAGCGTCGTGTTGGAAACGATCAAGCCGTCCAGATCCTGCGCCAGGGCTTCCGCGGCGATATCGTCCAGACCCTCTTCCGACAGGTCCGGAGCGATCTTGAGGAAGACCGGAAGCGGCCGCCCCAGACGTCCCGCCTCCTCCCGGCGTGCCGCAAGGACCGCATCGAGCAGCGCCTTCAGGCTCTCCCGGGCCTGGAGATCCCGCAGGCCGGGCGTATTGGGCGACGAGATGTTGACGGTGAAGTAGCTGGCGAGGGAAGCGAACCTGCGGATGCCGGCGACATAGTCGGCGATCCGGTCTTCGCTGTCCTTGTTGGCACCGATGTTGACGCCGACGATGCCGGCCCGGCTCTCGCGGGCCGACAGCCTCGCATGGGCCGCATCATGTCCCTCGTTGTTGAACCCTAGGCGGTTGATGACGCCGCGATCGGCGGCGAGCCGGAAGATGCGCGGCTTCGGATTTCCGGCCTGCGGTCTCGGCGTCAGCGTGCCCACCTCCGTGAAACCGAAACCGAGGCGCAGCAATGCGTCCGGCACTTCCGCGTTCTTGTCGTAGCCAGCCGCCATGCCGAGCGGATTGGGAAAGGCAAGTCCCGCCACCGTCCGGGCGAGCCGGGCATCGGCCGCGCGGGTGCAGGAGGGCACGATCCCGCTCTTCAGGGCCGTGATCGACAGCCCGTGCGCGGTCTCAGGATCGAACAGGAAGAGCCCCTGGCGGGCGAGGTCGGACAGGCGGTCGATCATTGCATTTCCTCCGGAAAGAGGTGCAGGCCGTCGCTTCCCAAGGGCAGGGGCCGTTCCCAAAGCACCGCATCGAGCGGAAGATGTGCGTAGAGATGCGGAAAGAGCTGGCCGTTGCGCGAGGGCTCGAACTTGAGCGCTTCGCCCAATGCGTCGCCATCCACCGCCACCAGCATCAGATCGTCCTGGCCGGCGAAATGAAGCCGCGTCGTCTCCCTTGCCTGTTCCGCCGTGGAGAAGTGGATGTAGCCATCCCTCACGTCGATCGGGGCTCCGGCGAAAATACCTTTCGCTCGGGCCTCCTGCCACAGGCTTGTCGGAACGATCTTGTAGACGATATTTTGCATGGACGGCTTTCGATCAGACACGAGGCTTGGTGGAGCGACCCGCGGTTTGCCGCAAAGCCCGGCGCTTGTCCACCAAAAGAGGCAAAGGACGACAGGATGACGAGACGGCTGACGATATTACTGGCGCTCCTGCCGACCATGGCTCTTGCACAGGATGCGCAGCCCCAGCGCTTCCAACTGGAGCGCACGGAGAACGGCCTGGTGCGCCTCGACCGCCAGACCGGCGCCATGTCGCTCTGCAGCGAGGAGAACGGGACATTGTCCTGCCGGATGGCGGCGGACGAGCGCGCGGCCTATGAACAGGAACTCGACCTCCTGACGAAGCGCGTCGAGGCGCTGGAAGAGAAGATCACCTCGGCGCCATCGGCCGGCGATCTGCCCGGCGAGGCGGAGATCGAACAGGGTCTCTCCATCATGGAACGGTTCATGCGGCGCTTCATGGAGATCATCCAGGATTTCACCGCCGAGCAGGACCGGCAGGAGAGCGCACCCAACCGGACGTGAAGCTTCCGCTGCGGCGCGGCGCTCGTTCCAGCGCGCCGAAGAGGCAACGCGAACAAAGGATTTTATTCCTTTTCTCTCTTTACCCGCCACCGTCTGTTGGGTAAATTCGCAATACCTGGCCGCAGGCTGCGTCCGGGGCTGCCGGGATGCGCTTCGGGAAGCATTGCCGGCGGATCGGCACCAAGGATAGCGCAAAGGCTGGCGTGGACCGTCCGGCCCGAGCCGGAGAATGTACGGCCATGCTGTCACACGAAACGATCTGGCACGCCATCGACGCACTGGCGGAGCGCCACAAGCTGACGCCGTCGGGCCTTGCCCGCCGAGCCGGGCTCGATCCGACCTCGTTCAACAAGTCCAAGCGCCATGGACCGGACGGCCGGCTCCGCTGGCCTTCCACCGAATCGATCGCCAAGGTGCTGGAGGCGACAGGGGCGAGCGTGGAACAGTTCCTCAGCACCATCCCCTCCCGCTCCAGCCTGCCGGAGGGAGCTTTTCCCCCGCAGGCGGGGACGATCCCCCTGCTCGGATTCGCCCAGGCAGGCGCGGGCGGCTTCTTCGACGACGGCGGCTTTCCGGCGGGCCAGGGCTGGGATGTGGTCGAGTTTCCGGCTTCTCCCGCGCGCAAGTCCGGCGTCTATGCGCTGGAGGTCCAGGGCGAATCGATGATGCCGCTCTACCGCGACGGCGACGTGCTGATCGTCGAGCCGGGCGCCCAGGTGAGACGGAGCGACCGCGTGGTGGTAAAGACGCGCGAGGGCGAGGTCATGGCGAAGATCCTGATGCGCCAGACCGCCAAGACGATCGAGCTGTACTCGCTCAACCCGGAGCACCCAAATCGCAGCCTCGACCTTACCGAGGTGGAATGGATGGCACGGATCATCTGGGCCAGCCAGTAGGAATATTAGCCTTGACGCCTCAATAGAGGCCATAGGGGAAATAGCGCAGGTAGATGTCCTGCAGCCGGCCGTTGCGGGAGAGCGCTGCGAGCGCGTGGTCGAAGGCAGCGGCCAGCATGGCATCGTCCGCCTGCAGCATGACCGCCAGTCCTTCGCCCAGGAACTGCTCGGAAAGGTAGGGGCCGCCGAAGAGGGCGCAGCATTTGCCGGAGGCCTCGCCGGCGACCCAGAAGGGAAGCCTCAGCCCGTCGGAAAAGACGGCATCCACCTTCCCTCCCTTCAACGCCTCCAGCATGGTCTCTTGGTCATCGAAGAGGACGGGCATGATCTTCGGGAAATAGGACTTCAGCATCGCTTCATGGGCGGTGGCCCGGACCACGCCGACGGGGCGGCCCGCCAGCGCCTGCGGCCCCTCGCCGTCGATCGCCTTCGACGTCCGCCGGGCGAAACGCGCAGGGATGGCGAGATAGGGACGCGAAAAGGCAAATTTCCGCCGCCGCTCCGCATCGATCGCGATGCCGGCCATCACCGCCTCGCCGGAGCCGTTCTCCAGCGCGGTCTCCAGTTCCTCGAACGGAAGCGCCTGGATCTGGCATTTCGGCTGGATGTCGAGCTCGGCGCAGATCTCTCTCGCGAGGTCGATGTTGAAGCCGGCGAGCCGGCCGGTCTGGTCGGCGAAGTTGAAGGGCGGAAAGTCGGCCGTCGTCAGGATGCGCAGCCGCACGAGGTTCGAAAGGTCGGGGCGCGGCAACCGCTCCCTGGCATCGAAGAGGACAGGGAATTCATGATTGTCGGCGCTCGCGCCCGCACTCCAGCACAAGGGTGCAAACACACACCCGGCAACAACCAAAAAGCGAAATCTCCCCCGGGTTTTCAGGGATGAAAGCGGAGGAACCATCCATATGATCCATTTTGGAACGGGCATGCGTGAGACGGGTGTATCAGGTTCATGCGTCTGGGGGAATATCCGCAAATCACCCAGCCGTCCGGCGACGGCCGGGGGCTGGGTGAGCCGCCGGAGGCAGCGCCTTCTGCGGCCGACGAAGCGGTCGGGACGCTTTCCCCCGGAGACGAGGCTGCCGCGCTTCAATCGCTCGGCTTCTCCAAGCCGCTGATCGAAGCGGTCGCCGCGCGGGCGCGGCAGAACGGGACGACGCTCGAAACCGAACTCCTTCAGCAGGAGGGCATCCGCGAGAGCGCCTATTACGGCGCGATGGCGAGATACGTTCGCCTTCCCTTCCTCGAGCAGATCCCGGCCGATGCCGTCGTCGATATGCCGGGCCTCGATACGCAACTCCGTCGTCCGGTGATGGTGCGTGTCCATCATCCGCGGCAGGCGCCGCAGGTGGCGGTGACACCCGAGGCCGGCCGGCTCGCCGACATGGCCGCGGCGCTGACCAACCTGCCGGTGCTCGGGCGGGATCTCGTCATCACCACGCCATCGGCCATCCGGAAAGCCGTCTGGAGAGCGGGGGCTGAACGGCGTGTGCGGCGGGCAACCGGTGCGCTTTTCGAGGGCAGCCCGCAGTTTTCCGCACGCACCGTGGTGACCGGCTCCCAGGGGTTCGTCGCGGGCGTGATCGCCGCTCCCTTTCTCTGTGCCCTGATGCTTGCGCCGCAACTCATCCTGCCGGTTCTTCACCCGATCCTTTCCTATCTCTATCTCGCCGGCCTTCTGCTGCGCCTGCGGGCATTGATCCACCGCAAGCACGAACGCATGCGCGAACCGCCGGCGGCAAAGGCACCGCTGCCGTGCTACAGCGTGCTCGTCGCCCTTTATCGGGAGGCGGCGATCGTGGCGCAGCTCGTCCGCTGCCTGAAGCGCCTCGACTGGCCTCCGTCGCTGCTGGACGTGAAGCTGGTATGCGAGGCGGACGACGCCGAGACCCTGCAGGCGCTCAGGGCGCAGGCGCTGCCCCCGCATTTCGAGATCGTCGAAGTGCCGCCCGCGATGCCCCGGACGAAGCCGAAAGCGCTCACCTATGCCCTGGCCGGCGTTCGCGGCGACTACCTCGTGATCTATGACGCGGAAGACCGGCCGCATCCGGGCCAGTTGAAGGAGGCGTATGACCGCTTCCGGGTCCTGCCGCGGGAGGTCGCCTGCCTGCAGGCGCCGCTGGTGATCACCAACGGCAATTCATCCTGGATCAGCGCCCTTTTCTCGCTCGAATATTCCGCCCTCTTCCGCGGGCTGCTGCCGATGCTGGCCCATTACCGGATGCCGCTGCCGCTCGGCGGAACCTCCAATCACTTCCGCACCGGGGTGCTGAAGGAGGTGGGGGGATGGGACCCGTTCAACGTGACGGAGGATGCCGATCTGGGGCTGAGGCTTTTCCGGCTCGGCTACCGCTCGGACGTCCTGCGCCGGCAGACGCTGGAGGACGCACCGGTCGGGCTTCGGGTCTGGACGGGGCAGCGGACGCGGTGGTTCAAGGGTTGGCTGCAGACGTGGCTGGTGATGATGCGCCGGCCGGCGAAGCTCCTTCGCGAGATGGGCTTGCGGGGCTTTCTGATCTTCCACCTGATGGTCGGCGGGATGCTGCTTTCTTCGCTTCTGCATCCGCTGATCTTCCTCTTCATGGCGCAGGGGATGATCGCCATGATGGAAGCGCCGGCTGCCGGAATACCGCTGTCGGTGCTTTCGCTCTTCGTCGTGGATACGGTCAACATCTTCGGCAGCTACCTGATCTTCGTGGCCCTCGGCGTCGGTTCCATGACGGACCATGAGAGGCGGCTGATCAGATCGCGATGGCTGGCCGTGCCGCTCTACTGGATGATGACCTCGTTCGCCGCGTGGCGCGCCGTCATCGAACTGCGCATGCGGCCCTTCTTCTGGCAGAAGACGCCGCATCAGCCTGTGCAGTAGCTCCACCTGCCTACACCAACGATGGAAATTGTGGCCGATGGAACTACTTCCTCTTCAACCGGCCTGCGCTATCTGAGCCGGGGTAAGCAATTTCATCCAGGGATTTCCCATGTCCATACTCGTCAGCCTTCTCGTCACCTTTCTCGTCATCGTCCTCGTTCTCTACCTGATTGCACGCCTGCCCATCGATGGCCGCGCCAAGCAGATCGCCCAGGTGATCGTCATCATCATCGGGATCGTGTCCCTGCTCCGCTATCTGGCAGTGTTCTGAGATCAACCTCCAGCCGGAGCTGTCAGTCGATCGGGCAGCATTCTCGGAAGAGCTGGAAAGAGATGGAGGTGCCCGCCACCAGCACCGCAGCCCAGGGCACACTCGCCCGCTATCGGGCGATCGGTCTGCCGCCCGGCGCCTCCTCGGCACCCGAGGCGATCGCCGGGCGATAGCGGCAGCCACCTCCCCTTCCTCCGATGGTGCGGCCAGCCTGACCCGCGGTAGTAATTCCGGGCGAAACCTAAGCATTTCTGTCGAATTGACGATGGCCGCCCCGAATTATACCTCCTGATATAGCGGCCTATTTCCGAATGCGGTGCGCTCTTTCACCGGAGTACAGGGATAGACGGCGGCGGCTTCGCATCGCATCGCATGAAGTCTGATGGCCGCGAC
>DASUPM010000164.1:0-3490 GCA_036281095.1 Pseudorhizobium sp. | reverse complement strand
CATGATCAAGGCGGGCGATCCGGTCGATCAGCAGATGGAGGCGTTGAAGCCGTATCTTTCCGCCGGCGACATCATGATCGACGCCGGCAATGCCAATTTCCGCGACACGATGCGCCGCTTCGACAACCTGAAGGACTCGGGCCTGACCTTCATCGGTATGGGCGTCTCCGGTGGCGAGGAAGGCGCGCGCCATGGTCCGTCGATCATGGTCGGCGGTACCGAGGAAAGCTGGAAGCGCGTCGAGAAGGTGCTGACCTCCATCTCAGCGAAGTTCAACGACGATCCCTGCGTCGCCTGGCTCGGCGAAAACGGCGCCGGGCATTTCGTCAAGACGATCCACAACGGCATCGAATATGCCGACATGCAGATGATCGCCGAGATCTACGGTGTCCTGCGCGACGGTCTCGGCATGAGCGCGAGCGAGATCGGCAACGTGTTCGGCAAGTGGAATACCGGCCGCCTGAACTCCTATCTGATCGAGATCACCGAGAAGGTTCTGAAGGCGACGGACCCGATCAGCGGCAAGCCGATGGTGGACATGATCGTGGATCGGGCCGGGCAGAAGGGGACCGGCAAGTGGTCCGTGATCGAAGCCCAGAACATGGGCGTTGCGGCAACGGCGATCGAGGCGGCCGTCGCCGGCCGGATTCTCTCGTCGCAGAAGAACGAGCGGGAAGCGGCTGAAAAGATCCTGGGCGTTCCCGCTTTGGCCGATGTGCCGAAGGATCGCGCCGCATTCCTGGCAGATCTCGAAAATGCGCTGCTCGCGGCAAAGATCGGCGCCTATGCGCAGGGCTTCGCGATCATGTCTGCCGCTTCTGCGGAGTTCAACTGGAACCTCCCGATGCCGACGATCGCGCGCATCTGGCGCGCCGGCTGCATCATCCGCTCGCAGTTCCTCGACGAGATCACCTCCGCCTTCACCAAGGATCCGGATGTTGCCAACCTCATCGTGACCCCCGCCTTCGCCCAGATGGTGAAGGAAACCGACGCTCCTCTGCGTCGCGTGGTGTCCTTTGCGACGCTTTCGGGGCTGCCGGTCCCGGCGCTTGCCTCGGCGCTTTCCTATTTCGACGCCTATCGCCGCGGACGCGGCACGGCCAATCTCATCCAGGCGCAGCGCGACTTCTTCGGCGCCCATGGCTTCGACCGCGTGGACGGCGCAGCCAAGCACCATGGCCCGTGGGGCAGTGGGCTGAGCGACTTTTCGTGATTGACTATTATTGAGAAAAACCCGTCCATTGCGGCGGGTTTTTCATATCTGCCTTCAACGCAAGGCCTGGTCAGTCGTGCGGCCCCATGGCGGACCAGATCGGCTTGCTGATGCTCTGCAGCAGCTCCGGGGCGACACCATCGATACGGGCGATCACGGCTTTGGCCAGTTCGCGACCGGACTGCCGTACGTCCTCGTTCACGGTAAAGATTTCCGGACGGATCCAATTGAGGAATTCCGCCGATTGCTTCGAGACCAGATCGACATCCTGGCCGAGCTTCTTCCCGGCGGCTTCTATGCCGGCCACCAGCGCGATCGTCGAACTGCCGCTGACCGAGATGATTCCGTCCGGCGCGTTACGGGAGCGCATCATCGTTTCCGCGTAGGAGCGTACATCTCCCAGCGTCGTTTCCGTCGAGACGCGCCCCATGGCGATTTCGGTTGCTCCGAAATCGGCCAGGCCGCGTTCGAAGCCGATGCGGCTGTGCAGGTAGAAGGACAGGGCGGCGGGCGGCGGCAGCAGAGCGATGCGCTTTCGCCCCCGGGACGCCAGCTTTTCAATGGCCTGATAGACGTAGGCCTCGTTGTCGAAATCATGGAACGGATGGACGATGCCCATGTCGGTTCGGCCATGGGTGGAGAACGGCATGTTGCGCTCCGTCATCAGCCTGACCCTGGGATCATCGGGAGCGATCCGCGAAATGATGACGCCGTCGGCTGATGCCGTATCCAGGATGTAGCTGACGGGGACCATGGGGTCTTTCTGATGGGAATGCGGAGTAAGCACGAGGTGGTACTGGGTACCCGCCAGTACCTCCGATATGCCGAAGACCATCTGGCTGGTGAAGCCCATCAGTTCTTCCTCGATGCTGAGAACGAGGGCAATGACGTTGGTCTTGCCGGTTCTGAGGCGTATGCCTGCGCGGTTCGGCTGGTAGCCGAGCTGGCTGGCGACAAGCCGTACCCGTTCCTTGGTTTCCGCGCCGATGTCCGGTGCATCCTTCAACGCCCGGGATACGGTGGTGATCCCAAGTCCGGTCATATACGCGATCGTCTTGAGCGTCGGCCGCTCCCGCGCCGCCGGCGGCACTCTCGGCATATTCTCTGCGCTGTTGTCGCTCATTCCCTGCCGCTACCCGATTCCAATCAAAAGTATAGAAATTTCTGCTGCACCTCAAAGGATGCCTTCGCCGCTGTCGCAGACTTCACACGAGAAACTGAAACGATACAGGTCGATTGTCGAGGACATTTTTGTCGAGTGTAGCGCGAGGCGGAGTTAAGAGCATGTTCGCAGATGCGTAAAACTCTCATTGCAGGTGTGAGATCCGAGAGAGCGTATGCTCAAGAAAATCTCACGAAAACAACGATATAACTGACAGGCTTCCTTGTCTTGGCTTCGACGCAGGTGTGCCGTCAGTTGGGAGATCCGGGTCTTTCAAAAATTTTATCCCGGACCCGGTTGCCTCTCCGGAAACTTTGACATAGCTTTTTACTGCATCGTTTCAGTGAGGGAGGAGACTCATGAATATCCGTGCATTTGCGACCGCTTTGGCGGCAACTGTCGTATTGCCGCTTGGCGCTGCCAACGCGACCGACCTGGAAGTAACCCACTGGTGGACTTCGGGCGGCGAGGCTGCTGCGGTCGCGGAATTCGCCAAGGCATTCGATGCCACCGGCAACAAATGGGTGGACGGAGCCATCGCCGGTGGCGGCAGCACCGCCCGGCCGATCATGATCAGCCGCATCACCGGCGGCGATCCGATGGGAGCGACCCAGTTCAACCATGGCCGCCAGGCGCAGGAACTGGTCGAGGCCGGTCTGATGCGCGACCTGTCGGACGTGGCCGAGAAGGGGAACTGGAAGGACGTCATCAAGCCGGCGAGCCTGCTGGAGAGCTGCACCTTCGAAGGCAAGATCTATTGCGTGCCGGTCAACATTCACTCCTGGCAGTGGCTCTGGCTCAACAACGAGGTTTTCGAGAAGGCCGGCGTGGCGGTTCCGACGAACTGGAACGAGTTCGTCGCCGCCGGGCCGAAGCTGAAGGAGGCCGGGATCCATCCTCTGGCGCTTGGTGGCCAGGCATGGCAGGCAAACGGCCTGTTCGACACGCTTCTGCTTGCGCTCGGCGGCAAGGAGCTGCACGAAACCGTCTACGTCAACAAGGACGCCGAAGCGGCAGCAGGCCCGGAGGTCGCGAAGATATTCGCTGCCGCCGCGGAAGCTCGCGAATTGTCGATCGGCACGAATGTGCAGGACTGGAATCAGGCGACCAACATG
>DASUPM010000163.1:0-5798 GCA_036281095.1 Pseudorhizobium sp. | reverse complement strand
ATAGTCGTCGGCGCCGACCTCAAGGCCGACGATCCTGTCGACGACATCGTCGCGGCCGGTCAGCATCATGATCGGCACGTCGGACTGCATCCGGATTTCCTTGGCCAGTTCCAGGCCATCCGGTCCTCCGGGAAGCGACAGATCGAGAAGAACCGCATCGAACTGCCGCCGCTTCATGCTGAGCCGCATGCCGGCCCCGTCGTCCGCACAGCTCACGGCATAGCCTTCGTCCTCGAAGTACCGCGACAGCATGTTGCGGATGCGGGGGTCGTCGTCGACGATGAGGAGATGGGGACTGTTCTTGATGTCAGCGGTCATGATTGGACGGTTGGCATGTTACACAGTGTTACACAATTGCACCCGTTGTCACACGCCAAGCATTTGCCTGTTACGACGCGGTGGTCAACTGCCGGCATCAAATAGATGAGGGCATTATGTTTCTTGAGAGCTTCGCAAAGTCCGGTCTGACCATTCCCGTGCCGATGGCAAGGCAGCCGCTCGGACTTCAGTCTCTCTTCACCGGCCAGCCGCTGGAGCGCTTTGCGGCAGGACAGATTCTTTTCTTCGAAGGCGATCCGGCCAGGTCCATCTTCCAGGTCGTGGAGGGAACGCTGCGGATCCTGCGCATCCTTCCCGACGGACGCCGCGTCATCACCGGCTTCCTGCACGCGGGAGACATCCTGGGGATATCCTTCGGCAACCACTACATCTGCTCGGCCGAGGCGATCGACGACGTTGCAATCCGCCGGTTGTCGCGCGCCGCCTTCGAAAACGAGGTCGAGACGTCTTCCGAGATCCGTCCTGCGGTGCTTCAGCAGTTCTCCGAGGAGATGGCGGCGGCGCAGGACCAGATGGTCCTGCTGTCCACGAAGAACGCCGAGGAACGGCTGTGCAGCCTCCTGTTGAAGGAACTGCAGCGCGCGATGCGGGCGGGCGCCGCTGAGCCGGTCGTCCAACTACCGATGACGCGGCAGGATATCGCCGATTACCTCGGGCTGACCATAGAGACCGTGTCACGGACGATGACCAAGCTGACGAGCAAGGGCGTGGTTGCGGCCTGTGGCCGTCATGCGGTTCGAATTCAGCGCCGGGCGCTGCTTGCGCAATTGGCCGGAGACGGCGATGAATGTGCGGATGATTGGCATGCGGCGGAAACTTCGAGGCAGAAGCGTCGCCGGCACTAGAAGCTGGAATTGGAATTGACGATGGACGAGGCGGGAGCTTTTCAGAAGGCGAAGGCGGATGATCTCGATGCAGCGCTTCGACTCCTGGACCACGCGACCCTGATCGTTCACCGGCTGGACGGCGTGGTCGTCCGCTGGACGGAGGGTTGCGAAGCCCTCTACGGATGGCGGAAGGAGGAGGCGGTTGGAAAGGTTCTCCACGACCTGCTCCAGACGCGCTACCCGGGCCCACGCGACGAGATACTCCGGCAGGTGCTTTCCACCGGCATCTGGGAAGGCGACGTCGTCCACCGCCACAGGCAGGGCCATTCCGTCTTCATCGCCAGCCGCTGGGTTGCGGTGCAGCCGGGCGAAGACGCCGAACCGGTGATCATCCAGATGAACAACGACGTGACGAACATGAAGACGGCGGAAAATAACCTGGCGGAACGGGAGGCCCATCTCCGGTCCATCCTGGACACCGTGCCCGAATCCATGATCGTCATCGACGAGACCGGATACATCACCTCGTTCAGCGCGGCGGCCGAACGCCTGTTCGGTTATTCCGCCGAGGAGGTGCAGGGCCGCAATGTGAAGATGCTGATGCCGTCCCCCGACCGGGAGCGGCATGACGGCTATATCGGGCACTACGTGTCGACCGGGGAGCGGCGCATCATCGGCTATGGCCGCGTTGTGACGGGGCAGCGCAAGGATGGGACCGTTTTCCCGATGGAACTGTCCGTGGGCGAAACGAGAGTGAACGGCAAGAGGATCTTCACCGGCTTCGTCCGCGACCTGACCAGCCGGCACAAGATCGAGGAGGAGTTGCGCCAGGCGCAGAAGATGGAGGCGATCGGCCAACTGACCGGAGGCCTCGCACACGACTTCAACAATCTCCTGACGGTGATCAGCGGCAATCTGGAAATGATCGAGGGCCGGATCTCCGACGAGCGGCTTCTCGCCATGCTGCGCGAAGCCCAGAGTGCTGCCGAAGACGGCGCAAAGCTCACCGGTCAACTGCTCGCCTTCGGCCGCAAGCAGCCGCTGAATCCGAAGATCGTCGATGTCGGACGTCTGGTTTCCGGGTTCTCCGATCTTCTGAGGCGCACGGTGGGAGAGACCATCGAGCTCCGGACGGTGATTGCCGGGGCGGCCAACGAAGCGCTTGTGGATGCCTCGCAGTTGCAGAACGCCATCCTCAACCTGACGCTCAACGCGCGCGACGCCATGCCGCGCGGCGGCAGGCTGTCGATCGAGATTTCCCGCGTCAAGCTGGATGTCGATTATGCGCAGATGTATCCGCATGTCCGCACCGGCGACTTCGTCCTCGTCAGCGTCACCGATACCGGGCACGGAATGTCTGCGGAGGTGAAGCAGCGGGCCTTCGACCCCTTCTTCACCACCAAGGGCGTCGGCGCGGGGACCGGTCTCGGGCTGAGCATGGTCTATGGCTTCGCCAAGCAGTCCGGCGGCCACGTTCAGCTCTACAGCGAGGAGGGGCAGGGAACCAGTGTCCGGATATTTCTCCCGGCGATCCAGTATGCGACGGATGCGTCCTCCGCTTCCGAGCCGTCGGTCCCCGCCGCCAGCCCGCTTCCGGGAGGTTCGGAGACAGTGCTGGCCGTGGAGGACGACGCGCGGGTGCGACGCGTGGCGGTATCGCGCCTCACCGATCTCGGTTACCGGGTGATCGAGGCTGAAAATGGAGCCGAGGCCCTGGAGAAGCTTCGGGAGAACCCGGATGTCGCGCTGCTCTTTACCGATATCGTCATGCCCGGCGGGATGACCGGCGACGAGCTTGCCGACATCGTTCGCACCGAGCGCCCGCAGATCAAGATTCTATTCACCTCCGGCTATGCCGAGCCGGAAATCGCCGGCCGTGAATTCGCATCCTCCGGTAGCTGGCTGAAGAAGCCCTACACGGCAAAGGAACTGGCGGTCCGGCTGCGCGAACTGCTGGATTAGCCACGAGCGATACCTCCATGCCCTTCGCATCTCGTGGCGCGGCGTAAACCTCCGCTCTGCCCGCGGCAACCAATGGTCAGTGTTGTTGGTGCGCGTGCGCGCGCTATCGGTTCCGTGGTCAACAGGGCTGCATCCCGGGGAGGGCGGATTGTCGATTTCTCACGCGTTCAACATGCGAGCCGTATCGGCCAGGATCATCCGCGGAGGCTCCTCCAAGGGCATCTACCTGAACCGCGAGGATTTGCCGTCTGCGGGGCCCGAGCTGGATGAGATCGTGCTGAAGATCTTCGGCTCGCCGGACAGGCGCCAGATCGACGGGCTGGGCGGTGCCGACAAGCTCACCAGCAAGGTCGCCGTCATGGGCAGGCCCACGCGTCCGGATTGCCACATCGACTATCTGTTCGGGCAGGTGAACACGGAACTGCCGCGCGTCGATTGGGCTGCCAATTGCGGCAACCTGTCCGCCGGCGCTGCGCTTTACGGGGCGCTGGACGGTGCGTGCGAGGTGGTCGACGGCGTTGCGCGAGTAAACATCCACCAGGTCAACACAGGCCGCAAGCTCGTCGCCTTCGTCCCGCTGGACCATGGCGCGCCGGCGGTGGATGGCGATTTCGCCATCGGCGGCGTGCCGGGAACCGGTGCCCGTGTCGATCTCGACTTCGGCGATTTCGCAGGTTCCGCCCTTGGCGGCAGGGTGCTGCCCACCGGCAAGCCGGTCGACAGGTTTGTCACTCCGGGCGTCGGCGAGATAGATGTCAGCGTCGTGGACATGGCCAATCTGCTGATCTTCGTGCGCGCCGCGGACATCGGGATGAATGTGAATGCCTCCATCTACGACATGCAGGCGGATGAGGGGCTGGTGCGCCGGCTGGAAGCGGTGCGCAAGACCGTGTCGGCGGAAATCGGGTTCATCACGGGGCCGGACGCCGACGAGAAACTGCGCATCAGCACGAATCCGCTGATCTTTGCGGTCGCGCCTGCGGTGGATTACGAGGCCACCAACCGCATCGGCATCGGCGCTTCCCAATATCACCTCTTCTCACGTTCGCTCGCCCGCTTCGAATTCTCGAAGGCCTATCCCGGCTCAGGCGCGGCCGGAACGGCGGTGGCAGCAGGGATCCCCGGCACACTGGTTCATGACGCGGCGGGCGATATCGGGCAGTCTGCCGGACCCTATGATCTGCGCGTGGGACATCCGGGCGGCGTGCTGGAGGTGGCTGCCGAGGTGAAGGCGTCCGAGGAGGGAATTGAAGTCCGCAAGGCCCTGATCGGCCGCACTGCGCGCCTGCTCATGGATGGAACGAGCTATATCCGTTAGCGCCGGCTGATGGGCGGCTGTCCGGGAAGGGTGACGGGGTGGCCGTCATCGGCGCGCTCGACTTCCGCCGCGAGCCATTTGACGAAACTGCGGACGCGTGCGTTGGCATAGCGCGTCCAGATCACGAAGAGCCCCAGGTCCCGCTCGATCGGCTGGAAAACCGGCACCAGTTGGCCCGACCCGATCTCATCCGACACGAGAAAGGGCTGACCGATGGCAACCCCCAGCCCCTCCTGGGCCGCGCGGTAGGTCAGGAGCGAGCTCGGGAACTCGTCTCCCTCGACAGCCTGCGGCGGAAGACCGGCACCTTCCAGCCAGTCCCGCCAGTCCAGCTTCCGATAGTGGGACGTCAGCAAAGGGACCGAGAGCAGGTCGTGCGGAGATTTCAGCCTGTGCTGCTTCAGAAAGGCGGGGCTGCAGAAGGGCTGCAATACGTCCCGGTAGAGCAGGAGGGAGAATTCGGGATCGACACCCGACATGGGTCTGAGCTGGATGGCGACGTCGAACGCGCTCGTCTCGGGGTCCACCGGCGAAATGCTGGTCTTTATCTTGATCTGCGTCCCGCGATTCACCTGCCCGAACGCCTTGAGCCGGGGAATGAGCCACTTGCCGGCGAAGGTCGGATAGGCCGCGACCCGAACGGCAGTCGACCTGTTGCGCGTCAACAGATGGCTCGTCGCCGTGGCGATCTGCTCCATGGCCGGACTGATCTGCTCGATGTAATCCCTACCATCCTGCGTCAGTTCGATGCCGCGGCTTTCCCGGACGAAGAGTTTCGTCCCGAGGTGCTCCTCAAGGGTGAAGACCTGCCGGCTCACCGCAGACTGGGTGACGCCCATTTCCTGGGCGGCGCGGCTGAAACTCCCCGAACGGGCGGCAACGTGGAAGACGTGCAGTGGGTTGAGGGGCGGCATTTTCGGCATTGGGCGCTCTCGGGGGTATGTTCGGTCCATTCTCACCATGGAACACGTCCGCCGCAGCTTCCACCTCCAACCTGCGTGACAGACATGAGTTTAAGTCATGCCAGCCTGAGGTCTGCGAAGTTGTCTTCACAGTCTCCTATGTCAAAACCGGACGACTTTGGAGCAGGAGGCCGCATTGCATTCACATCTCAGCCCGGAACAGGCCGAACTGGCCAGCACCATCCGCCGTTTTGCGGAAAAGGAGCTGGCGGAGGGTGCGCTCAAGCGCGCTCATGCGCGGGAGTATCCGTGGGACGTTGCCCGCAAGCTCGCCGGCATGGGCCTGCTCGGTATCACAATGAAGGAAGAAGACGGCGGCGTCGGCGGGACGCTGATGGATGCCGTCGTGGCGATCCAGGAGATCGCCAAGGTTTGCCCGAAGAGTGCGGA
>DASUPM010000162.1:0-8830 GCA_036281095.1 Pseudorhizobium sp. | reverse complement strand
CGCTCGAGAGGCTGATCCAGGCCGAGTTCGAGCAGGAGCGTTTCCCTGAGGCCGCAAGATTTGCCCGGCGCCTGGTGGAATGCGATCCGCTGAACGAAGCGGCGCATCGCCATTTGATCAGCGCGGCCATGCGCGGCGGCGATCTCGTTTCGGCACGGCGGCACTATCAGTTCTGCAGCGAGGTCCTCGAGCGCACTCTGGGCGTTTCGCCCGCCGAAGAGACACGTGCCCTGCTAGCCGCACCGATTTCCGCCGCACCCGCGGCCTTGCCGATCTCGACGGTTCGATATGTCGGCGTCGATGGGCTGCATGTGGCGTATCGGACGATCGGCGAGGGTCCGGTCGATATTCTGCTGGTGCCCGGTTTCGTCTCCCATGTCGAACGAGCGCTGGAAGACCGCAATTGCCGAAGATGGATGGAGAGCGTTGCCAAGATCGGGCGGGTGATCCTGTTCGACCGGCGCGGAGTAGGCTTGTCCGACCGAATTGATGCCCACCCCACGCCCGAAGCGATCGCCGGAGACATGCAGGCCGTGCTGGACGCCCTGGCGAGCCGGAGAGCGATCGTCGTGGCGGCGTCAGAGGGAGGGCCGGGTAGCCTGCTCTTCACCGCCCGCTTCCCCGAGCGCGTACAACACCTGATCTTGTGGGGGGCAATGGCCAAGGGATGTCGAAGCCCCGACTATCCCTTCGCGCTGAGCGCGCAGCAGTTCGACCTATGGCTGGGCAAGCTCACCCGCGAATGGGGAGAAGCGCTCGATCTCCGCACTTTTGCGCCATCGCTCGCGGATGATGCTCCGACAAGACGATGGTGGGCGAGCCTGCTGCGCGCCGCTTCGAGCCCCGGTTCCATGCGGGCCGTGTTGTCGGCATTGCGGGATGTCGATGTCCGGCCCCTCCTGGGGCAGATAGCAGTTCCAACGACGGTGATGCACCGCAAGGGGGACCAGGCGGTGAGGATGGAAGCCGCCGTCTACATGGCCGAGCGCATTCCCGAGGCGCGGCTTGTCCTTGTGGAAGGAGCGGATCATTGGTTCTGGGCGGGGGACCAGGAACCGTTGATCAGCGAGATCGAGGAAGCGGCAAGGCGTCCGGCGTAGAAAGCGAAACGCCCGGGCGAGGGCCCGGGCGTTTCTGAACTCAGCGAGAACGAAGCTTATTCTTCGTCCTGGTCGCGGTCGGCGTCCGGATCGAAGAAGTCTTCCGGGCGAAGGGCGTCTTCGTCCACGCCGTAGATCGCGTCGGCCGAGGTAAGAGTCTCGCCCTTTGCCTGGCGCTCGGCTTCTTCAGCCGAACGGGCGACGTTGATCTCGATCTCGATCTCGACTTCGGCGTGCAGCAGGAGGGTGACCTTGTGCAGGCCGATGGTCTTGATCGGCAGGCTGAGGTCGACCTGGTTGCGGCCGATGTTGAAGCCTTCGGCAGCCAGAGCCTCGATGATGTCGCGCGCTGCGACCGAGCCGTAGAGCTGGCCGGTTTCGCCCGCCGAACGGACCATGACGAACGACTTGCCTTCCAGCGCGTCGGCGACCTTCTGGGCTTCCGAGCGGCGCTCCAGGTTGCGGGCTTCCAGCGTTGCGCGTTCGGATTCGAAGCGCTTCTTGTTGGCGTCGTTGGCGCGCAGTGCCTTGCCCTGCGGCAGCAGGTAGTTGCGGGCGTAGCCGTCGCGGACCTTCACGGTCTCGCCCATCTGGCCGAGCCGGGCAATCCGTTCAAGAAGAATGACTTGCATGGGTTTATCCTTTCGGTTGGGAGTTCAGTTGCTATCGTTGGATGGATTGGCGCCTTTTGCAGGCGTCAGGGCGATTGTCCGGCGCGTGTCCGCAAGGCCGAAGACAAGGACGAACAGCGCCGGCAGGAACATGAGCGACGAGAGATAGGCGAGGACCAGAACGGGAACCCGCCAGTCCTTTCCCTTGCTGCGGAAGTGGAGGCTGGCGAAACCCGCCATCAGGAAACCGGCACCGAACGTCCCGCAGATCGTGGCGCCGATCATCGCCAGAACACCGCCCGCGAAGGTCAGCAGGATTCCGGCAAGGAAGACGAAGATGGAATTGCGGTTCATCCGAAGAGCCGAGGGCATGTCTTCGCGGGGACGAAGCGCGCGTGGCGAACGGGAGACGAAGCGGATCGCGATGTAGAACGCCGCAAACAGCAGCAGCACCCACAGCCCGCCCTGGACCATCGGCAGCATCAGCACCATCATCGCCTTGGTCTGGGCAAGGCCGGCCGCGTCGGGCACGAAGGTCGGGTCCTGTCCGCGCAGCGCCTCGGTCATCAGGTCGACCATCTGGCTGGTCAGGTCCGGTCCGTAGCCGATGACCACGCCGAGCGCGATCATCGCGAGCGTCACCACGCAGCAGAGGTGCAGAAGAATGTCCGAGAGCGGATACCAGGCGAGCAGGTGGTCAGGACCGCCGAGTTCGGAAGCCGGGCGTGCGAGATTGGCAAGGTGCGACAGCCAGCCGGCCGGAAGAAGCGTGAACACCGCCATGGTCGCGGCGAAGGGGGGCGATACGAGCACGGCGCCGAGAACGGCCGCGGTGATGACGGCGACGATGGCGGCCAGATTGCCCCAGCCGAGGCCGGCGATCAGGATCGGCAGAGCGGAAGCGGCATAGATGACGAAGGCAAACGACAACTGCGACATCGCACCCAGCGCAAGCAGGGTGGCAATGGCGCCGGCAAGGATGCCGACCGGCAGTGCTGTCTGTTTCGGTGTCGTCACGGTCTCGCTGTCCTGCATGAAGCAGTTAGGGGATCACGCCCGGTTTCGGGCATCTCCATCCCCAACATGGGATTTGAACATTCCGATCCGCGCCCAACGCGGAAGGGAGGTGGAGCAACTGACTTTTGATCAGTTGCTCCTTGTCGGATTAGGCTACCACGTAGGGCAGCAGGCCGAGGAAGCGGGCGCGCTTGATCGCCTGGGCGAGTTCGCGCTGCTTCTTCTGGGAAACGGCCGTGATGCGGGACGGAACGATCTTGCCGCGCTCGGAAATGTAGCGCTGCAGGAGGCGAACGTCCTTGTAGTCGATCCGCGGTGCGTTTGCGCCCGAGAAGGGGCAGGTCTTGCGGCGGCGATGGAAGGGACGGCGTGCCGGAGCAGAGGATGCGTCAGCCATTTTCGTTTTCTCCTTAAGCTCGATTACGCACGGTCTTCGCGCGGACGGCGCTCGAAGCCGCCTTCACGCGGGCCGCGATCTTCGCGGGGGCCACGGTCCGGACGCGGACCACGGTCGCGATCGCCGAAGCCGGGACGGTCGCCGCGCGGGCGGTCGTCGCGGTCGCGCTTCTGCATCATCGCGGACGGACCTTCTTCGTGCTTCTCGACGGCGATCGTCATGTAGCGGAGAACGTCTTCGTTGATGCGCATCTGGCGTTCCATCTCGTGCACGGCGGCAGCCGGCGCGTCGATGTCCATCAGGGCGTAGTGAGCCTTGCGGTTCTTGTTGATGCGGTAGGTGAGGGACTTGAGGCCCCAGTTTTCTACGCGCCCGACCTTGCCGCCGTTAGCTTCGAGGACACCCTTGTACTGTTCGACGAGGGCATCAACCTGCTGTGCGGACATATCCTGCCGGGCAAGGAATACGTGTTCGTAAAGAGCCATGTAAGCATTGCCTTTTCTTGCGGTTTCATTCACCCGGACCTCGGCGGCTAAGCCTCAACGACTGCTCTTGGATCGGGGTAGGCCCCGGCAAGAAAAGCTGTTGTATCGAGACGGTCGAGAGCGGAGACACGGGAGGCTTGAACCTTGTGGTCCATGCAGCTTGGTTGCCCAAGCCTGCCCTCCGTTCAGCCACCAGCCAGAAGACCGGGCGTTTCGAACAGGCGCGCTTATACGGATTTTCCCGGAAATGGCAAGGCCGGCGCCGCAAATTCCTTGGGCGCGCCGGCAGTCGGCCGCTCACATCGGCATCGGGTACTGCCGGTGGACCTGTGCGATGTCCTTCATCACCTCGTCGCTCAGCTCCAGGTCCTTCGCGGCAATTGCGGTGCGAAGCTGCTCTGTCGATGTGGCGCCGATGATGACCGAGGTCATGAACGGACGGCTGAGGCAGAAGGCAAGCGCCATCTGCGCGAGGTCGAGGCCGTGCCGCCTCGCGATCTCCGCATAGGCCTTCACGGCGGGTTCCTGCAGCGGCTGAAGCCGGCCGCCGAGATCGGGGTTGATCGTCCCGCGGGAGCCCTCTGGACGCGCGCCGTCCAGATATTTGCCGGTGAGGATCCCCGCTGCCAGCGGTGAATAGGCCAGCAACCCGACATCCTCGTGATGCGCGACCTCGGCCAGGTCGAGGTCGAACTGCCGATAGAGGAGATTGTACTCGTTCTGGATGGAGGCGATGCGCGGCAGGTTGTTGTCTTCGGACAGGCGGAGGTATTTGAGGACGCCCCAGGCGCTTTCGTTGGAAAGGCCGATGGCACGAACCTTGCCTTCCTTGACTAGGTCGCCGAGCGTGGAGAGGATTTCGCCGATCTCGTCTGCCGCCTTCGCCCGATCCTGTTGCGAGGCGTCGAAGCTCCAGCACTGGCGGAAATGGGAGCTGCCGCGGTTCGGCCAGTGGATCTGGTAGAGGTCGA
Organism: Pseudorhizobium sp.; assembly: GCA_036281095.1. GTDB lineage: Bacteria > Pseudomonadota > Alphaproteobacteria > Rhizobiales > Rhizobiaceae > Neorhizobium. The sequence continues at coordinate 4,249 of DASUPM010000162.1, read as the reverse complement.
CATAGTCCGTCTGCAGGCGGCGAAGACTTGCCTCCAGCGCTTCGCGAAGGCTCGGGCCGTCCAATTCCCGGCCGCCGCGGATATGGGGCCGTCCGCTTCCCGCAGCCTTGGTTGCCACGACGATTTCGCCGCGCCTGCCGGTCTTCTTCAACCATGAGCCGACGAATTCTTCCGTCCGGCCGTAGGTTTCTGCGCTGACGGGGGTGGTGGGGTAAAGCTCGGCGGTGTCGAAGAAGTTGATGCCGCTTGCCGTGGCCTGGTCCATCTGCCCGTGCGCTTCCGCCTCGCTGTTCTGCGAACCCCAGGTCATGGTTCCGAGGCAGATCTCCGACACGGAAATATCCGTGCGTCCCAAAGTCTTGAATTTCATGAAGTCAGTCCCGTCTTGGAAGGGCGCCGACATTAAGCGGAAATTGCCGATGCGCAAGCGTTCGCGGCCCGAAGTTTTTCCGAAGGTTGTGGCCGATGGTGGGAAGGCAACTTTTCAACAGTGAATTGCATTGGGGCAGGGAGAGGGCTAATCGGCGCCCTCTTCCAGGTTTTTTAGGAGTTTTGAAAATGGATGATTCCTCTGCCGGATCGACCGCCGCCCGGATGGCGGATGACGCGGTACCGCCGACGAGCGGTCGCTGGAAACTGATCGGGCCGGGTATCGTTGCCGCCGCTACCAGTGTCGGAGCGGGTGATCTTGTGGCTACCCTGATCGCCGGATCGAAGTTCGGCTACGCGCTCCTGTGGGCCGCGGTCATCGGCTGCATCGTGAAGATCGCGCTGGCGGAAGGCTCCGCGCGCTATCACCTGGCGACCGGCTCGACCATGCTGGAAGGGTGGAAGTCCCTCGGCCGGTGGACGAGCTGGTATTTCGGCATCTACATCATCATCTGGGGCTTCGTGTACGGCGCGACAGCCATGAGCGCCACCGCCCTGCCGCTCGCCGCCCTGTTCCCGGCCGTGCCGCTCTGGCTATGGGCGATCCTCTCCGGCTCGGTCTGCGCCATCTTCGTGGCACTTAACAGATACGAGATGTTCGAGAACGCCATGAAGTTCTTCATCGGCGTGATGTTCTTCATCGTGGTCGGCATCGCACTGTTGATGGTGCCCAATATCGGCGCGGCGCCCACCGGATTGATACCGACCATTCCGGAAGGCTCTGTGATCTACACGCTCGGCCTGATCGGCGGCGTCGGCGGTACGATCACCATGGCGTCTTATGGATACTGGGTGAACGCGAAGGGCTGGCGCACGCCGGCCTGGATGGGGATCATGCGGCTGGACAATCGCGTATCCTACACGATCACCGGCATCTTCGTGATCGCCATGCTGATCATCGGGGCGGAGATGCTGTACACGGCGCAGATCACGCTTTCCAGCGGCGACCGCGGCCTTCTCGATCTCGACGAGGTTCTGCGGGAGCGCTTCGGACCTGTCGTCTCCGTTCTCTTCCTCATCGGCTTCTTCGCCACCGCGATTTCCTCGATCCTCGGGGTCTGGCACGGCGTATCTCTACTCTTTGCCGATTTCGTCCGCAGCCACGTCAAGGGCGAGACGGGGCAGGGCAGGGAAGGCCTGGAGAAGACTTCCGCCTTCAAGTTCTACCTGTTCTGGCTCACGGTCCCGCCGATGGTGCTTCTCTGGTTCGGTCGCCCCTTCATGCTCGTCATCATCTATGGTGCGCTGGGCGCCTTCTTCATGCCGTTCTTGGCTCTGACGCTGATCTGGCTCCTCAATTCCTCTCGGGTGCCGAAGGAATGGCGCAGCGGCTGGATTTCCAACGGACTCCTCGGCGTCGCCGCCGCGCTTTTCATCGTGCTTTGCGCCAATGAAGTGGTGGGTCTGGTTTCCGGCGGATAGGCATGGATAGGTCAAGGCGGGGTTCCTTCCTCGCCTTGACTTGCGCGGCGGGAACGTGAATGGGAAAGAAAAATATAGGGAAGGATATCGTCCCATGAGCATTGCATTCACCTTTCCGGGGCAGGGGAGCCAGGCCGTCGGCATGGGCAGGGATCTTGCCGATGCCTATCCGGAGGCCCGTGCTGTCTTCGAGGAAGTCGACGACGCGCTCGGCCAGAAGCTTTCGGAGATCATCTGGAACGGCCCGGAAGAAACGCTGACGCTGACGGCCAATGCCCAGCCGGCGCTGATGGCCGTGTCCATTGCGGCCATCCGGGTCATGGAGGCGCGCGGCCTCAACCTTGCCGACAAAATATCCTATGTCGCCGGACACTCGCTCGGTGAATATTCGGCGCTCTGTGCCGCCGGCATGTTCTCGCTTGCCGACACGGCCCGCCTGCTGCGCATCCGCGGCGATGCCATGCAGTCGGCCGTGCCGGTCGGCGAGGGGGCGATGGCGGCCATCATCGGTCTGGAACATGGGGATGTGTCCGCGGTTTGCGACGAAGCGGCCGCAGCCGGCGCCTGCCAGATCGCCAACGACAACGGCGGCGGGCAGTTGGTGATCTCCGGTTCGAAGGCGGCCGTCGAGAAGGCCGCGGCACTCGCGACCGAAAAGGGCGCCAAGCGCGCCATCATGCTGCCGGTCTCCGCACCGTTTCACAGCGCCCTCATGGCGCCGGCGGCGGATGCGATGCGTCATGCGCTTGCGAACGTCGAGAAACGCAACCCGGTGGTGCCGGTCGTCGCAAACGTGCGCGCGGCACCGGTCACCGACGCCGGCGAGATTGCCGATCTCCTCGTCAGCCAGGTCACGGGCCAGGTGCGCTGGCGCGAGACGGTCGAATGGTTTGCCGCCAACGGCGTCACCGAACTCTACGAGATCGGCGCGGGCAAGGTGCTGACGGGGCTGGCGCGCCGTATAGATAAGACGGTTGCCGGTACCGCCATCAATACGCCGGCCGACATCGAAGCCGCACTCACGGCCATTCTTGGCTGATCACCGAAGGGGACATGACCATGTTTGATCTGACTGGCCGCAAGGCTCTGGTAACGGGTGCGACCGGCGGACTCGGCGAGGAGATCGCCCACCTGCTCCACAAGCAGGGAGCGACGGTCGGCCTGCATGGCACGCGCGTCGAGAAGCTCGAGGCGCTTGCCGCCGAACTCGGAGACCGGGTGAAGATCTTCCCGGCCAATCTTGCCGACCGCGCCGAGGTCAAGGCGCTGGGCGAGAAGGCAGAGGCTGAACTGGAAGGCGTTGATATCCTCGTGAACAATGCCGGGATTACAAAGGACGGCCTCTTCGTCCGCATGAGCGACGAGGACTGGGATGCCGTGCTGGAAGTCAACCTGACGTCCATGTTCCGTCTGACGCGTGAGCTGACGCATCCGATGATGCGCCGCCGCTTCGGCCGCATCATCAACATCACCTCCGTCGTCGCAGTCACCGGCAATCCCGGCCAGGCGAACTACTGCGCTTCCAAGGCCGGCATGATCGGCTTCACGAAATCGCTGGCGCAGGAAATCGCGACCCGCAACGTCACCGTCAACTGCGTCGCTCCGGGTTTCATCGAATCCGCCATGACCGGCAAGCTCAACGACAAGCAGAAAGAGACGATCCTCGGCGCCATCCCGATGAAGCGGATGGGCGCAGGGGCCGACATTGCCGCTGCGGTCCTTTATCTGGCATCGGCGGAAGCCGGTTATGTGACGGGCCAGACGCTGCACGTCAACGGCGGTATGGCGATGATTTGATGGCCTGTTCCCTTGCGGCTCATCACCCTGTTGGTGGGGCCGCCGGGGAATAAATTCTGGCTTTGCTGAACATCGAAAGCATGTTAAGCGGGCCATGACTGTGGACAGTCACCCGGAAATGCAGGGGATCATTACGCTTTCATGCGCTTGATCGGAACCTGCCGAGGGTCGAACGGGTTTGCCCGCGTAGCCGACGTTTGGAGGCCGGCGCAGGTTTTCAACAGGGTGCGGATGCCATTCAGGCATCCGATGAGATAAAGGTCGAGGAAACCGACATGAGCGATATCGCAGAACGCGTTAAGAAAATTGTTATTGACCACCTCGGCGTCGATGCCGACAAGGTCGTCGAAGGCGCAAGCTTCATCGACGATCTGGGTGCGGACTCGCTCGACACGGTCGAACTGGTCATGGCTTTCGAAGAAGAATTCGGCGTTGAAATTCCCGACGATGCCGCCGACTCGATCCTGACGGTCGGCGATGCCGTGAAGTTCATCGAGAAGGCCCAGGCCTGATCGATCCTCGATTGTGGGGCGATGCCTTCGGCAGTCCCTTGGCGGCCCGCTCGTTCGGGCCGTTTCAATAACTAGAACACGACGACTAC
>DASUPM010000161.1:0-2937 GCA_036281095.1 Pseudorhizobium sp. | reverse complement strand
GCTCCTCACCGTCGGTTGTCCCATCGTTCTCGTTCCATCCCGCTGCATTCTCCAACTTCAGTCCACTCGGAATGCCTCGCGAGGCACAATAGGCCCGCCCCGTCTTCAATGAGGCTTGGGGTCCAGGAAGGACTTCTTGCTCAGCTCTTGATCCTGATCGAATTTCCTCAAGGGAGGGGCATCCCAGATAACCTTGTTCCCTGGCGCCAGGTTCGCCGCCTGCACAAAATGCTTTCTGGCCTCCGCCTTCTCTCCCAGCTGGTCCAGCGTCAGGCCCAGGTTATAGTGGGCCTCGGCCAGCGAGGCATCCACTGCAATCGCGGCGGCATAGATTTCCTTGGCCCCTTTCCAATCCTGCGCCGCGAACATCTCGTTTCCCCGCTCCATCTTCTGCGTCACCGCCGCAGGCGTTCCAGCCGGAGCGCGCAGTGTCTGTACCTCCGGCTTTTGATTCGTGGCGCATCCCGCCGGAATGCCGACCGCAAGCAGAACAACTGAAAGGACCATACGGCGCATGATCTTCTCCTTTTCTCTCCTACAGAGTCATGGCAAGGCCGGGCCGTAAGAAAATAAACTGGAACGACACCGACGGGACGTCCAGCAATCGGGCGACAGCGGCCTTGTAGATGTCGGCCTGAGTGCGATACAGCTCCATTCGAGACGGCACGTCCTCACGCTTGACGGAATCCGTCTTATAATCGGCGATCCATACCTGTCCATCAAGCCGGTACAGCAGGTCCATCGTCCCGGACATGGCCTGCTGCCGATCGTCCCATGGCAGCAGGAACGGCACTTCGCGGCCCAGAATCGTCGCTCGCTGAAGATCTCGATACACCGGCAAGGAAACGAACCGCTCAAAAAGCGGCGTGAGCGCCTCACGCATGTCTTGCCGTTGATCGGTCGGTTCTCCCGCCAGTTCCTCATCCAGCAATTGGTCCAGAAAGCCGTGCCATGCCGATGGAGCCAGCATGAAATCCCAGCGTTCCAACAGACGATGCGCGATGGTGCCTGTTTTACGTGAAATGGTCGCGGCTGTTTCCGAATGCCCGAGCCGGGTCCTGAATGAAGCCTCATGATCTCCCGGCATCCTGGTCGGGCTCAAAAACATCGGACGAGACGAGAGATCCGCCCAACGGCGGCGACGCTCCCCCCGTCTGGCTGCGAGCGCCTCATCCGGGCCCTCCGCGGTCTGCCAACGTTCCGGGTGCGCGGCCGCCGGGGCTCCGGGCTCCTGGCGTTCCAGGGCCACGGTCAGGTGAATTTCCGCCTCACCGCAGGCGATCGTTTGCTCGCACGCGGTTGATCCCACTTCCTGCACATCAAGGTCCAGCCGGTTCGCAATGCAGCCGAGAAAACTGTCCGACTGAACATGCTTGCAAAGCACCGCCGACAGCACCAATTTTCTCTTCGCTCTCGTCATTCCCACATAGAGCAACCGGCTCTGCTCCGCCCACCGCCGCTCCGCCAATTTACTGATCGTATATAAGCCGCCGATTGTCTCGAAGGACCCGGCGCGAACGCCGGCAATGCCGGTGGACCAATCGTGCTGGACAAAGGCTGTCTCGCTCCGGCGGTTCCCCGAACGGTGCAATCCGGCGAGAATGACCACCGGGAATTCCAGCCCCTTGGCTTTATGCATGCTAAGAAGACGCATGATACCGGCGCGGTCTTCATTCTGGTCGTCCTCCGTCATCGACATTTCGGCTTCTTCCGGAACTTCGACGATGCGACGGGTGAATTCGCGCGTCATCCGTTGGAGGGTCATGGCCGGACGGCGCACCAATTCGGCCGCGAGATCCTGCAGCTTGAGCAGGTTCCCGACCGCTTGATCGCGGTCAACCGAAGCCGCCGCCAATTCCACCAATGGAATGCGCGCGAAGAGGGTTGGAAACACATCCGGGATGGGCAGCCGGGGCAGATCGTGATGCAGCCCGGATAACAATTCATACAACGGACGAACCGCATCAAACGCCCGACTTGCCAAAGCGCTGCAGCCCGCGCCCGGGTGAACCATCCGGTAATCGAGCAGGCCGGCCGCCGCCAACGCGGCAATGTCGGCATCCGCCAGCCCTCCGACCGGCGAGCGGAGCACACCGACCAAGGCCAGTTTGTCATGGGGATTGGCCGCGGCGCGCAGAATATTGACGGTATCGAGGATTTCCTGGCGCTCATAAAAATGCCGTTCCCCCTCGGCCTGGCACGGGATGCCGTACCGGCGAAACGCTTCGACATAGTCCCGGAGCGCTCCCAGAGTTCGGAACAATACCGCGATATGCCCCGGTTGAATCGTAACGGCCGCACCGTGATCGACGATCTGTTGCTTGCCGATGACGTCTTCCGCCAACCATCGAGCCAATTCTTCCGCTTCGGCTCTCGTCGTGGAATCGGCATCGCGCTCCGCGTCGGCGGCGGCCACGAGCCGCAGCTCGACTCGCTCGTCGTCCAGGACCGGCTCTTCCGTGGCGCGCGGAACGAGCGGGTCGTGCTGCGGCTGCAGCCCAACCTCGGCCACGGCGGGAAAAATCCCGCTGAAGAACGCATTCAAGGTACCGAGAATCCGGCGATGACTCCGGAAGTTCGTCTGCAGCTTGTGCGCCTCGCCCGGAGGCTCCTGGCCCAGTACACGTTCTTGCACGACTCGATCGTAGGCTTCGATGTCCGCGCGCCGGAAGGCGTAGATCGATTGTTTCGGATCGCCGACAATAAACAACTTGCCCGGTTCCAACCGGACATCCCGCCAATCGTCTGCTTCCCGGCCTTCCGCTTCGGCCAGATATAGAATCAATTCATATTGCACCGGGTCGGTGTCCTGGAATTCATCGACCAGCATGGATCGGAAACGGGCCTTGAGCTGACGCCGGACGCCATGACAGTCGCGCAGCATCGTGCGGCACCGTGCCAGCAAGCCATCGAACGATACATAGCCGGCGGCAACAA
>DASUPM010000160.1:0-3335 GCA_036281095.1 Pseudorhizobium sp. | reverse complement strand
AGGTAATCGTGGAATCGACGGTCGAGGGGGTAAGCTCGCAGGACCTGCAGGGGCTGGTCCGTACCCGCGCCGGCGATGTCTATGATGCCGGTGACGTCCAGAAGTCGATGGAAGCCATTTCGCAGCGCGTCGCTTCCGCGGGCTATCCCTTTGCCCGGGTCACGCCGCGCGGTGACCGCAACTTCGGCAACCAGACGATCGGCGTCTCCTATCTCGTGGACCAGGGCGAACGCGCCTACGTGGAGCGGATCGAAATCCGCGGCAATACCCGCACCCGCGACTACGTCATCCGCCGCGAGTTCGACTTCAGCGAAGGCGACGCGTTCAACCAGACGATGATTTCCCGCGCCAAGCGCCGGCTCGAAGCCCTCGGCTACTTCACGACCGTAAACATCTCCACGACGCAGGGGTCTGCTCCTGACCGCGTGGTCGTCGTCGTGGACGTCGAGGATCAGCCGACCGGCTCCTTCGGCATCGGTGCCGGTTATTCGGCCGGCGGCGACGGCCTCATCCTCGAGGCTTCGATCGAGGAGAAGAACTTCCTCGGCCGCGGCCAGTTCATCCGTGTCGCCGTCGGTGGCGGTTTTGATGAAGCCCGCAGCTATACGCTGTCCTTTACCGAGCCCTATTTCCTCGGCTACCGCCTTGCAGCCGGCTTCGACCTCTTCAAGAGCCAGAGCTCGTCGGAAGACTATTATGATTACGACGAGCAGGGCGTTACGCTCCGCGTCACCGCGCCGATCACCGAGGATCTGGCGACGACGTTCCGCTACTCCTACAAGGAACTCAACTACGACGGTGACGGTGACTGGGATGATGAGGGAGATCCGTCGGATCTTTCCGACGACAATCTTTCGGCGCCCTATCGTGACCTCGTAGAGCAGGGCGATTTCGTTCAGTCGTCCATCTCACAGACGCTGACCTACAACACGCTCGACAGCACGACGCTTGCGCGCGAAGGCATCTACGCCACCCTTACGCACGAATATGCCGGCCTCGGCGGTGATTCCGAGTTCTACAAGATTTCCGGTCGCGCCCGGTACTTCCACCTCCTGTCGGACGAAGCCGATATCATCGGCTCGGTGTCGGTGGGCGGCGGTCACGTGATCGGCACCGGCGATTCCCTGAACGTCTTCGATCAGTTCATGATCGGCGGTCGTCAGGTCCGCGGTTTCGAGAACAACGGTATCGGCCCGCGCATGCCGAATGGCGATGCGATCGGCGGAACCACCTACTTCACCGCTTCGGCGGAAGCGACCTTCCCGATGCCGGGCTTCCCGGAAGACTTCGGCCTTCGTGGCGCGGTATTCGCCGATGCGGGTACGCTCTACGGCAACGACGTCGATAACAGTGCTGGCGTAGAGGGCACGGACATGTCCTGGCGCGCATCCGTCGGCGCCGGTCTCCAGTGGGCATCGCCGTTCGGCTCGATCCGCATCGATTATGCGGTGCCGGTCGTGAAGGAAGACTTCGACGAGGAGCAGCAGTTCCGGTTCAGCATGGCGAACCAGTTCTGATCTCCGCCGACCAGAACTGCGGTCAAAATCTGTTCTGGAGCTGTTCGAGCTGATGGAGTCCAACGAATTCTTTCCGCCCCACGATGGGATCAGCCTGCGCGAGCTGGCGTCCCATCTTGGGGCTGAACTGATTGACGATACGGCGGGCGACCGCCGTATTCGTTCTGTCGCGCCTGTCGCCAGGGCGGGCGAGGGACAGATCTGCTACCTCTTGTCCCGCAAGGGGCGCGAGGATCTTGCGACCTGCCGCGCCTCCGCCATTCTGTGCGATCCCGCAATCCGCGCCATCATCCCGGACCATATCCCGGTCCTCTTGACCGCCACTCCGCATACCGCCTTTGCCCTGGCTGGAGCTCTTCTTCATCCTGCGGCGCTGCGGCCGTCGCCCATCGGTTCCGGCGCTCCCGGTGTACACCCCGCAGCCCACGTCGATCCGACGGCGCGGCTCGAGGCGGGTGTCGAGGTCGAGCCCATGGCCGTTATCGGAGCCCGGGCAGAAATCGGCTCGGGCACGCGGATCGGAGCCGGCGCGATCATCGGAGCGGATGTGAAGATCGGCCGCGACTGCACGATAGCCGCGGGTGCCAGCGTCATGTCTGCCCTGATCGGCAACAGCGTCATCATCCACAACGGCGTGCGGATCGGCCAGGACGGTTTTGGCTATGCGCCGGGCCCGCGCGGCATGATCAAGATCGTCCAGGTCGGCCGTGTCATCATCCAGGATCACGTCGAGATCGGCGCGAATAGCACGATCGACCGGGGAACGATGGATGATACCGTCATCGGTGAAGGTACGAAGATCGATAACCTGGTACAGATCGCCCACAATGTCCGGATCGGCCGGCACTGCGGCATCGTCAGCGGCGTCGGCATCGCCGGATCGACCACCATCGGCAACGGCGTGATGATCGGTGGGGCCTCGGGAATCAACGGTCACATCACGATCGGCGACGGCGCCCAGATCGCCGCGATGAGCGGCGTCATGGCCGACCTTCCGCCCGGCGCCCGCGTCGGCGGCGTGCCTGCCAGGCCGCTCAAGGATTTCCTGCGTGAAGTTGCCGAAGCGATGGCGCGTTCGGACGAGCGGGCCAGGCGCAAAGGAGAGAGAAATGAGTGAAGTGACTGGCACGGTGCTGGGTTCCGCCGATATCCTGGAGATCATGAAGCTCTTGCCGCATCGTTATCCGTTCCTGCTCGTGGATCGGATCGTGGAGATCGACGGCGACGAGTCGGCGATCGGCATCAAGAACGTCACCGCCAACGAGCCGCATTTCACCGGCCATTTCCCTGAGCAGCCGATCATGCCCGGCGTCCTCCTGGTCGAGGGCATGGCGCAGACGGCAGGCGCAATCTGCGCGCGCAAGGAAGGTGAGGGAGGCAATCTCGTCTACTTCATGACGATCGACAACGCCCGGTTCCGCAAGCCGGTCGTTCCGGGCGACCGCGTCGAGTTTCACGTCAGGAAGCAGAAACAGCGCGGCAACATCTGGAAATTCCACTGCGACGCCATCGTCGATGGCGCAGTGGTGGCGGAGGCCGACATCGGAGCCATGATCCGCCGGAAGGAGGGCGCATGAGCAGGATCGCCTCCAGCGCCAACATCCATCCCACTGCGATTGTCGAGGCCGGTGCCGTCATCGGCGAGAACGTTTCGATTGGTCCGTTCTGCACTGTCGGCTCCCATGTGGTGCTGAAGGATGACGTGCAGGTGATTTCCCATGCCGTGGTTTCCGGAAGGACGGAAATCGGACGCGGCAGCAAGATCTTCCCGATGGCGGTGATCGGCGGGGTATCGCAGAGCCTTCATGAGGCAGGTGA
>DASUPM010000159.1:0-4795 GCA_036281095.1 Pseudorhizobium sp. | reverse complement strand
TTGCGGTCGCGCAAGGCGCCGACCAGCTTCGCCACCGCCTTCGGCTGCCGGGCATCTCCGAAATAGCCGGACAGCACTGCCTTGACCTCCCCTATCCAAGGCGCACGGATCAGGTCGTCGATCACCTTGTCGAACTCATCCGCCGCGAAGGTCAGACGCGTGGAAGATCCATGGCCGGGGTGCCAGGGAAGAACGACGGTGGGCAGAGCCCATACGGGGAAACCCAGCGTCTCCAGCGCAAATACGGCGGCCCGGTTCCCGACTGAACCGCGGACGACGTGGCTGGAGATGACAATGACGGCGCCAGGATTTTCCATGAGCGGTTCCCGTTTCGGCCATGCTTGATCGTGTTTTCGTGGTCGCTTGTCAATAACCGCATGCCGCGGCGCTTCAATCGCAGCAGCCTCGGAGGCATCGACTTCCGTTTGGGGCAGAGGGAACTGTTGACGGATCGTTCTTCGCCGCCGCATGGTGCCTCATCACCTGGAGGACGACATGAGCAGGCAGAATCCGAAGCGGGACAAGCAGATCGAAACCGCAACGAAGGCGGCTACGGAGGGCGGACAGGCCTTTCTCGATCCAGCCATCCTGTTTGGACGTGCAAGCACCGACGATCTGGAGCACTATACGCCGCAGATGCTGGCAGATTTGGCGGTGCATGCTGCGCGATGCCTGAAAAACTGGAACCGCGTTCGGCCTTCGGTCACCCTTCAGCCGGTGAAGGACGTGGAACCCGAGGGCGTTTCGGTCCAGGTCCTGACGGTGATCGACCGCAACATGCCCTTCCTCTTCGACTCGGTGATGGGAGAGGTCACGGTTACCCATCGCGATCTGCATCTCGCCGTGCATCCGATCCTGCTTCTGGAGCCGGGAAAGGAAGCGGTTCTTCGGTCCGGAGATCATCCAGGCGATCCGGCCCATCATGTCAGCCTGATCCAGATCCATCTTCCGCCGCTCTCGCGCACAGAGGCCGAAGGCCTGACCGCAAGGATCCACGCCGTCCTCGATCAGGTGCATCTTGCGATCACGGACTGGAGGCCGATGCTCGACCTCCTGGACGGCGCGGCAGCCCAGCTCCGCTCGTACCCGGCAGGCCGGAGAAAGAACGATCGCGATGAAACTCTCGCGTTCCTCGACTGGCTGCGCGACGACAACTTCACCTTCCTCGGCATGCGAGAGTACGTCTACACCGGCAAGGGGGCGGCTGCGACCGTGGAGCGCAGCAAGGGTCGCGGTCTCGGGATTCTTTCCGATCCTGACGTTTTGGTTCTGCGTCAGGGCAAGGATGCGGTGACCACGACGCCGGAGATCCTGGAGTTTCTCGACGGTCCCGACTTTCTCATCGTCACCAAGGCCAACGTTAAGTCCGTCGTCCATCGCCGCGCCTACATGGACTATGTCGGCATCAAGCGCTTCGATGCAAAGGGGCGCGTCACGGGCGAGTTGCGTGTGGTAGGCCTCTTTACGGCAACCGCCTACACGCATTCCGTTCGCGAGATCCCCCTTCTGCGCGCTAAGGCGGAGCGCGCCGAGGAGCAGTTCGACTTCGATCCGAACAGCCATTCCGGACGAATGCTGGCCAATACGCTGGAATCCTACCCGCGGGATGACCTCTTCCAGATCGATGTACCGACGCTAGCCCGCTTCTGCGAACAGATCATGGAACTCAGCGAGCGGCCGCGGGTGCGCGTGCTGCCACGGATCGATCATTTCGATCGCTTCGTCTCGGTCATCGTCTACGTGCCTCGCGAGGACTACAACTCGCTCGTGCGCGAAAAGGTGAGCGATTATCTCGCGCGCGTCTATGAGGGACATCTTTCCGCATATTACCCGGCCTTTCCGGAAGGCGGAGTCGCCCGAGTGCATATCATCATCGGTCGACGCGGAGGCCGTACCCCTCGCATTCCGCAGGCAAAGCTTGAGGAAACCATTCGGGCTATTTCCACCCCATGGGAGCAGCGGTTTTCGGCACTCGCGGACGAACAGGCACGATTGTCTGTGAACAACGCCTTCCAGGAAGCGTTCTCGCCGGAAGAAGCCCATGCCGATCTCGATGACATTCTTGCATGTGCGGCGGGCGAGTCGATCCGTATCGGATTCTACACGCGTCCGGAAGACGAGCAGAGCACTCTCCGCCTCAAGATCTTTCACCAGCCCGAGCACCTGTCGCTGTCGCGCCGGGTGCCGCTCCTTGAGAACCTCGGCTTCCGCGTCGTCAGCGAGCAGACGTTTGAAATTGGCGTCGGAGCGGACGAACAGGAAAAAGCGATCGTCCTGCACGACATGGAGCTTCAACTGCGGAATGGACGAACCTTCGACCTGAAGAACGACGCGGCTCGGCTGGAGGAAGCTTTCCTTGCCGCCTTCGAGGGAACGTCGGACAACGATTCCTTCAACCGGCTGGTCCTCCTGTCGGCCCTGACGACACGCGAAACGACAGTTCTCAGAGCGTATGCGCGCTATCTGAGACAGGCCGGCATCGTCTACTCGCAGCCACTGATCGCCGACACCCTTGCACGATACCCGCAGATCTCACGCAGCATCTTTCAGTTGTTCCACGACAGCCTCGATCCAACCGTCGGAGAAAAGGCCCGCACGCGGAAATTGGCGACACGTCATGCGGAACTGGAGGAGGCTCTGGCTGGTGTTCCGAGCCTGGACGACGATCGGATCTTTCGAAGGTACGTCAACGCAATCGATGCCACGCTACGGACGAATTACTTCCAGAAGGATGAAAGAGGTCTTCCTCGCCCGACGCTCGCCTTCAAGTTCGATCCGAAGCTCCTGGACGGACTGCCGCAACCTCGCCCCTTCCGCGAGATCTTCGTCTATGGCACCCAGGTGGAGGGTGTGCATCTGCGCTTCGGCAAGGTCGCCCGCGGCGGTCTGCGCTGGTCCGATCGTGCGGAGGACTATCGGACGGAAGTCCTCGGACTGGTCAAGGCTCAACAGGTCAAGAACGCGGTCATCGTGCCTGTGGGGGCGAAGGGCGGTTTCGTGCCGAAGACCCTACCTGCAGGCGGCTCACGCGAGGAAATCTTCAACGCGGGCCGAGAGGCTTACAAGACCTTCATCCGGACGCTGCTTTCGATTACGGACAATATCGAGGTCGATGAGGTGGCGGGCCCGCCGGACACCGTGCGCATCGACGGTGACGATCCCTATTTCGTGGTGGCCGCCGACAAGGGCACGGCAACGTTCTCCGATACCGCCAACGCCTTGGCCCAGGAAGCGGGCTTTTGGCTGGACGACGCCTTCGCCTCCGGCGGGTCGGCGGGGTACGATCACAAGAAGATGGGGATTACCGCCCGCGGCGCATGGGAAGCGGTGAAGCGCCATTTCCGCGAAGTTGACATCGATATCCAGACGACTCCCTTCACGGTTGCGGGCGTTGGCGACATGTCCGGAGACGTCTTCGGCAACGGCATGCTGTTGTCGCCGCATATCCGGCTGATTGCAGCCTTCGATCATCGTGACATCTTTATCGACCCGAAGCCGGATGCGGCGCGTTCCTTCAAGGAACGCCAGCGCCTGTTCGCCCTGCCGCGCTCGAGTTGGCAGGATTACGATCGCTCCTGCCTCTCGGCGGGCGGAATGATTATTTCCCGTGCCGAGAAGTCGGTAAAGCTGACGCCCGAGGCAACCGCTGCGATCGGCCTCGACAAGGCGACCGCGACACCCTACGAGATCATGACTGCCATCCTGAAGAGCGAGGTGGATCTCCTCTGGTTCGGAGGCATCGGCACCTATATCAAGGCGGCATCCGAGACGGATGCCGAGGTGGGAGATCGGGCGAACGATCCGATCCGCGTCGCCGGCACCGATGTCCGTGCCAGAGTGATTGGAGAAGGCGCCAATCTCGGCGTCACCCAGAGGGGCCGGATCGCCTATGCCCTCAACGGCGGCAGGCTGAATTCGGACGCGATCGACAATTCCGCCGGGGTGAATTCATCCGACGTCGAGGTAAACATCAAGATTGCCTTCAGCAGCGCCATGCGTGCGGGGCGACTTACCCGCGAAAAGCGCAACCAGCTGCTGGCGTCGATGACTGACGAGGTCGCCGCGCTGGTCTTGCGGAATAACTACCTGCAGACGCTGGCGATCTCGCTCACCGCCGGCAGGGGACTTGAGAATCGGGAGGAACTGTTCCGGCTGATGTCGGTGCTGGAAGCACAGGGGCACCTGAACCGGACGGTAGAGACCCTGCCCAACGATGTGGAGCTTGCGGAGCGCTATCAGGCCGGAAAACCGCTCACCCGACCGGAAATCGGCGTCCTGCTCTCCTATGCCAAGCTCACGCTTTTCGACGAGATCCTGCAAAGCGACCTGCCGGACGAACCCTACTTTGCCGGAATACTGCAAGGTTATTTCCCCGCGAAGATGCAGAAGAATTTTGCCCAGGATATCGCCGGGCACAGGCTGCACCGCGAAATCGTGGCCACGGTGCTTGCCAACGAGGTCATCAATCGCGGCGGTCCGGGTTTCGTCCAAGCCATGACCGACGCCACTGGCGCATCGCCCGCCGAAGTCGTCAAGGCAGCCTTCCTCGCCCGCGAGGGTTTCGACCTTCCTCGTCTCTGGACCGCGACCGATGCACTCGACGGCAAGATTTCCGGACGGATACAAAACGACGCATATGCCCGCATAGGCGGAATGTTCGTCGACGTGACGCGCCTGATCCTGCGAACCCGTTCGGCTTCCGGACCGATGGAGGCGTCGATCGACGCTCTCAGAGGAGGGGTCGGAAAGCTGCGAAGGACGATCCAGACGCTGGGGCTTACCGAAGAGTTCCGCG
>DASUPM010000158.1:0-2272 GCA_036281095.1 Pseudorhizobium sp. | reverse complement strand
CCTGCGTCACCCAGCATGCGGATGCCGATCACGTCCGCCTGCAGTTCCTGCTGCCGCGAAAATGCCGCGAGGCGCAGCTTCCCGCGTGCCAGCGCCTGCTTGCCGGCAAGATCGCTCGACAGCACTTCCGAGACCACACGGCTGGCAATGACTTCCGCCTCTTCGCGGCGCTGCCGCTCGATCCCATGATTGGCCGTGACATGCGCCATCTCATGGGAAAGTACTGCCGCGACCTCGGAGGCATCGTTCGCCAGGGCGAGCAGGCCGCGGGTGACGTAGAGATAACCCCCCGGCAACGCGAAAGCGTTGATGGCTGGTGAATTCAATATGGTGATGCGATAGGATTGGCGCGGGTTTTCCGAGACGGCCGTCAGCGCGCCGGCGATCCTGGCCACCAGTTTTTCCGTTCTCTCGTCGTGATATTCGCCGCCATAGCTTGCCACGATCCGGGGATGTTCCCGGGCACCCATCTGCGCCCGCGGGTCGTTCTTCTGCACCTCGTCGACGATCTGCGGGGTTTCGGAGGGAGAGACGTTCGGCTGATAGGTCTGCTCGAGAACGGATTGGCAGCTTACGAGAACAAGAGCCGCGGCAGCCAGAAGCACGCCGGTCGAAAGACGCCGGGTCGAGCGCAACGGCCCCGTCCAAGCCGATGTCAGCGGCTCCGCCCGCATCCTCGTCCTTTTCGGATGTATCATCGTCAAGATCCGCTATCCGATCTGCGCCGGTCTGGATGCCATCTCAACATCGAGCCCGCATCCGCGTTTTGCTCGACTTAGCGATTTCAGCGCCGCAATCACAGAGCTTCTCTTCCAAATAGGGATCCCCAACGCAACCGATAAGGTGCTGTTGCTGCGATGCCACTGTGGGACGTCCAAATTGTGGCACGCGGCGCTAGCCGTCGAGGAACCGCGCAATTGCGGGGATGTCGCGGCGTCCGAAGAAATCGGCGGAAGGTGCCTGCAGAAGAATGTGTCCCTTCTCGATGAAGATCACCGCGTCCGCCAGCCGCCGCACTTCGTCGGGATCGTGCGACACGATCAGCACGGTATTTCCCATTTCCTGATGCAGTTCGTTCAGCATCGCCGTCATGTTCAGACGCAGGCCGGGATCGAGCGCAGCGAAAGGCTCGTCCATCAGCAGCACCGGCCTGTGCCGCACCAGGACCCGCGCGAAGGCTGCCCGCTGTCTTTCACCGCCCGATAGCGTCGAAGGCTTCCGCTTTTCCATGCCCGCCAATCCAACCTGCGTCAGAGC
This sequence comes from Pseudorhizobium sp., assembly GCA_036281095.1. Classification (GTDB taxonomy): domain Bacteria; phylum Pseudomonadota; class Alphaproteobacteria; order Rhizobiales; family Rhizobiaceae; genus Neorhizobium. The sequence goes on along the minus strand of DASUPM010000158.1, from coordinate 1,015 downwards.
CGCGGAGACGCGGTCCCGCTCCTGTCGGGAAAGCCTGAGTGAGGAATGTATTCCGAGGCCGACATTGGTGAAGAGATCAAGGTGGGCAAAGAGGTTGTGATCCTGAAAGACGAGCGAAACCGGCCGTTCGGCGGGATGGCTTGCGGTCACGTCGAGGCCACCGAAGAGCAGTCGTCCGGATTCGGCGCGGTCAAATCCTGCAATCAGGTTGAGAAGCGTCGATTTCCCGGAGCCCGATGGGCCAACGACCGCCGTTATGCAACCGCCCGCGATAGTGCCGTCGAAGCTGAATCGTGCGCTACCCAGCGTCAGCCGCAGATCGTCCAGCTGGATTTCGGGACCTTTCTCAGCCTGCGACACGCTTGCTCCTGTCATCTCTCCCATCAAAAGTCCCAAGGACCGTCAGCGCCAGGCAGGCCATTCCGAGAATAAGTGCCAGACCGTCGGCATCGGCCGTCCGGTAGCTCGACAGCCGGCTGTATAGCAGCCAGGGCAGCGTGACGAAATCGCCGGAGCCGAAGAGGGCGATGGCGCCGAGGTCGCCGAGTGACAGCGCCATCGCGAAAGACAGCGCAAGGGCCGCCGGCTTGAGGAGAGCGGGGCGATCGATATGCCAGAATTTCCAGAGGCCCGGAATGCCGAGGCTTGCCGTCAACCGGGCCGTCCGCGCCTGGTGGGTCGCTATCGCCGGCTCAAGGATGCGCATGGCGAAGGGCAACGACATCAGTGCGTTGATGGCGACCACGAGCGCCGGCACGAGCCCGGCGGCGCCGCTGCCCGGCCGCAAAAGGAGGAACCAGCCGCTGCCGAGCACGATCGGAGGAACAAGCAGCACCAGCGACGAGATGCCCGCCAGAAGGGAATCATGCAGTCGGGCGACCGTGCTGAGGCGGCGCATGTCCGCGATGGCCTGGCGTCCTGCAATGATCATCACCGACAGGGACAGGGCGAGCAGCGCGGAGGTCGTGGCGATTGCGGCGCTCGTCGCCGCAGCATTCAGGAAGGCCTCGCTCGC
>DASUPM010000157.1:0-5499 GCA_036281095.1 Pseudorhizobium sp. | reverse complement strand
CGTGCGACATGGGCTCCTTCCCGCACGAATTGCCGGGCTATCGCCACATCTCCGACGATGCGACCCGCGATACGTTCGAGAAGATGTGGGGTGTCACGCTCGACAGCGAGCCGGGGCTGCGCATTCCGAACATGCTGGATGCCGCCGTCGAGGGGACGTTCAGGGGTATCTACATTCAGGGCGAGGATATCCTGCAGTCGGATCCGGACACCAAACACGTCTCCGCCGGCCTTGCCGCGATGGAATGCGTCGTCGTCCACGACCTCTTTCTCAACGAGACCGCCCGTTACGCGCATGTCTTCCTGCCGGGTTCTACCTTCCTGGAGAAGGACGGCACGTTCACCAATGCCGAGCGGCGCATCAACCGCGTCCGCAAGGTGATGACGCCGAAGAACGGCTATGCGGACTGGGAGGTGACGCAGAAGCTGGCCCAGGCGATGGGCCTCGACTGGACCTACACCCATCCGTCGCAGGTCATGGACGAGATTGCGGCGACCACACCGAGCTTCGCGGGCGTCTCCTACGATTATCTCGAGAAGAACGGTTCGGTGCAGTGGCCGTGCAACGAGAAGTTCCCGGACGGCTCGCCGATCATGCATGTAAACGGCTTCGTGCGCGGCAAGGGCAAGTTCATCCGTACGGAATATGTTGCGACCGACGAACGGACTGGGCCGCGCTTCCCGCTGCTGCTCACCACCGGCCGCATTCTTTCGCAATACAATGTCGGCGCCCAGACGCGGCGCACCGACAATGTCGTCTGGCACGACGAGGACCGGCTGGAAATTCATCCGCACGATGCCGAGCAGCGCGGCATCAAGGATGGCGACTGGATCAAGCTCGCCAGCCGCGCCGGCGATACCACGCTGCGCGCCCTGATCACCGATCGGGTCGCACCGGGCGTGGTCTACACGACCTTCCATCATCCGGACACACAGGCGAACGTCATCACCACGGACTTCTCCGACTGGGCGACGAACTGTCCCGAGTACAAGGTCACGGCGGTGCAGGTTTCTCCGTCCAACGGCCCGACGGAATGGCAGCAGGACTACGAGGATCTGTCGCGGCGCTCCCGGCGCATCGCCGGCAAGTTGGAAGCAGCGGAATAGGATCGGCGGGTGCGGGTTTTCAAGGCGAAGGCAACGGTACAAGACCTACTTTACCGCAAGGGCGGCGTTCGAGCCGATGTGCGGGTCGTTCCGGAGGAGGTGGCGATCGCCCTTTCCTATGGCGGCTCGACGCATGCGGTAATGATGGCAACGCCCGCCGACCTGGAGGATTTCGCCGTCGGCTTCAGCCTCACGGAAGGGATCATTGTGTCGCCTGACGAGATCGAGAGGATCGAGATCGTCGAGGAAGAGAGGGGCATCGACGTACAGATCGGGCTGGCGGATGAGAAGGAAGAGGCGCTCCGCCTGCGCCGCCGCCATATGGCGGGTCCCGTCGGCTGCGGTCTCTGCGGCATCGAATCGATCGATCAGGCGATGCGGACCGTACCTCGGCTCGCGGCGTTGGAACTGAGATTGTCCGCACCGGACGTTTCTGCGGCCGTCGCCGCACTCAATGGAGCGCAGCCCCTGCACGGGGACACGCACGCCGTTCACGGCGCGGGCTTCTTTCTGCCGGGACGAGGGCTGGCGGCGGTCCGCGAGGACGTGGGGCGGCACAATGCGCTGGACAAGCTTGCGGGGGCCGTTGTCCGGCAAGACCTGAACGGAGCCGACGGCGCGGTGGTGGTGACCAGCCGCATCTCGGTAGAAATGGTCCAGAAGACGGCCATCCTTGGCTCGCCAATCCTGATCGCGATTTCGGCCCCGACCGCTCTCGCCGTCCGGACGGCGGAGGAAGCGGGCATGACGCTTGTCGCGCTCGCGCGAGGCGAGGAGTTCGAAGTCTTCACGCGGCCGGAACGCATTGGAAGGGGAGCCATCGCCGATGTCGCATGACCAGACGCACGAGAAGCTTGTCCGGATGGCAAACCAGATCGCGACGTTCTTCCTTTCGCAGCCGGAGGCGGTGCGGGCCGAAGGGGTGGCGACGCATATCAACAAGTTCTGGGAGCCACGCATGCGTCGCCAGTTTTTCGAGCACGTGGATGCGGGAGGTTCCGGCCTGCTTCCCCTGGTGATCGAGGCGACGACGCTGATCCGCCGCCCGGATGCAAAGGTCGGCTCCGGTGTCGGCGTCGGCCGGGATGCGGCAGAAGGCGCTCCAGGGGGCAAGGGCGTGATCGCGGGCGAATCGCTTTCCGAACCGAGTGTTCCAGACCCCATCGCATGATTTGCGCCGGCGGAGGGCCGGCGTATCCGAGATTTTGTGAGGCCTATTTTCCAGAGGAGGGATTGGAATGGCAGTCGCAGGAACAACCGCGGGAGGGCTGGCGGAGCCAGGCATCCTCGACCGAGAACGTATCATCGCCAAACCTGGCTTCAACCGGTGGCTTGTTCCACCGGCGGCGCTGGCGATCCATCTGTGCATCGGGATGGCTTATGGCTTCAGCGTCTTCTGGCTGCCGCTATCACGGGCACTGGGGACAGAGACGCCCGCCGCCTGCGCCGACATGAATCTCATCGGCGCACTTTTCACCACCACCTGCAATTGGCGTGTCGCCGATCTCGGCTGGATCTACACGTTGTTCTTCGTCCTGCTCGGCTGCTCTGCCGCCATGTGGGGCGGCTGGCTGGAGCGGGTCGGTCCGCGCAAGGCCGGCTTCGTCTCGGCCTGCTGCTGGTGCGGCGGCATGCTGGTTGCCGCGATGGGCGTGGCAACCCACCAACTGTGGCTGATGTGGGTCGGCGCCGGCGTCATCGGCGGAGTGGGCCTCGGCCTCGGCTATATCTCGCCTGTCTCCACACTCATCAAATGGTTTCCCGATCGCCGCGGCATGGCGACCGGCATGGCCATCATGGGGTTCGGCGGCGGCGCGATGATCGGCGCGCCATTGGCCAACATTCTCATGAACACCTTCAAGACCGACGTATCCGTCGGCGTCTGGCAGACCTTCGTGGTGATGGCCATCGTCTATTTCTGCTTCATGATCGGCGGGGCGTTCGGCTACCGCATTCCGCCCGCCGGCTGGCGTCCGGAAGGCTGGACACCGCCTGCCACCAAGGGAGCGATGATTACCACGCGGCACGTGCATTTGCGTGACGCGCACAAGACACCGCAGTTCTGGTTGATGTGGACGCTGCTTTGCCTGAACGTTTCCGCCGGTATCGGCGTGATCGGCATGGCCTCGCCAATGCTGCAGGAGATCTTCGCCGGCTCGCTGATCGGCCTGCCGGAGGTGAGCTTCTCGCAGCTTGACGCCGGCCAGAAGGCGCAGATTGCGGCGATCGCCGCGGGCTTTGCGGGTCTCCTGTCGCTGTTCAATATCGGCGGGCGGTTCTTCTGGGCCTCGCTCTCCGACAAGATCGGCCGCAAGAACACATATTATGCATTCTTCCTTATCGGTATCGTTCTCTATGCGGCGGCCCCGACACTTGCGGATATGGGCAACAAGGCACTCTTCGTGCTTTCCTTCGGGATCATCCTATCGATGTATGGAGGAGGGTTCTCGACCATTCCCGCCTATCTGGCCGATATCTTCGGCACGCAGTTCGTGGGCGCGATTCACGGCCGCATCCTGACGGCCTGGGCAACAGCCGGCATCGTCGGACCGGTCGTCGTCAACTATATCCGCGAAGCGCAGATCGCCGCTGGTGTGGCCCCGGGCCCCGCTCTCTACACAGGCACCATGTATATTCTTGCGGGAATGCTGGTGCTGGGCCTGATCGCCAACGCCTTCGTGCGGCCGCTTCCCGACAAGTGGTTCATGTCGGAAGAGGAAGTGGCTTCGCTGCAGGCGAAGGCCGCCGCCAGCAACGCCGGCCCGACCGGATCCTTCGGGATCGGTACGGGCGGTCTGGACGGCAAGGCACTCGCGGCCTGGGCCGTGGTGGGCATCCCGCTTCTCTGGGGCGTCTGGGTAACGCTGAGCAGCAGCCTGGCGATCTTCGGCTGACGGCCCGATAACCGGAAAGAAAAAAGGCCGCCTTCGACGAGGCGGCCTTTTGCTGGAACTCACGCCGATCCGGTCAGGCGGCGAGATCCTCGGCTTCCGTTCCCTTGAACATCTTGGACAGGTTGAGGAAGCAGATCATTCCGTTTTCGTTGGCGATGATCCCTTCGGAAAAAGACTTGTCGAAGGAGGCGGAAATCTCCGGAACCGGCTGCACCTGGCTCGACGGGATGGTCAGGATGTCCGAAACCTGATCGACCAGCATGCCGATGACCATGTTGTGGACTTCCGCCACGACGATTGCGCTACGCTCCGTGGCGACTGCGCTCTTCATGCCGAGCTTCTGCGCCAGGTCGATGATCGGGATGACCGAGCCGCGGAGGTTCATGACACCGATGACGTCGGAGGGAGCATGCGGAATCGGGGTCGAAGGGGCCCATCCACGGATCTCGCGGATGGTCGTGGTCTTGACGCAGAATTCCTGGTCGTGAAGGCGGAACGCAATGATCTCGAGCGTGTCGCCGCTGTAGTTTGCAGAACTGGTTGTCGTGGCCATCAGAATTCTTCCCAACTCTCCGGTGCCTGGAGCAAGGCGGCGCTCGCCTGAAGCTGCATGGTCCGAGGGGCTGCCGGCTTCGTGTCGTGGTGCGATGTCGCGACTTTAGGCGAAGAGTGTTGCTCAAATCTAAATCGCGCCAGAAGATCCCGGCTGGGCCGTATCTCGCTGAAAATGGTCGGAAGGATGGTACAGCGGAGTGAGCGCCCGCTCAGTATTCACGCTCGTAGAAGATACCTGCCGTTCCGCCTTCGGTGCCGGCCCCGGCCTTGAGCTTGACGCCGCGTCCGACATCGAGATTGATAGTGGCCTGCGCACCCTCCGCACCGCCCTGCTCGAGCTGAAGATAGGTGCGGTTGTTGAGATACCGGCCCACCGAAACGGTCGTCTGTCCGGTGGAGTCCGTGTTGATGTCGAGGTCGTCGACCCCGAGATTGCTCCGCAGCGTCTGCAGCAGCGATGTCGAACCGCCTCCGGCCAACTGGCTTACCGCATCCGCCAGCTGGGCGATCTGCAGCGGCGAAAGGCGCGACATGGACTGTCCGAAGATCAGCCGTGCCAGAACCTCGTCCTGAGGAAGTGCGGGCGAGGACGAGAAGGTGATGTCCGGATCGTTCGCAAGGCCGTCGACATTGGCGGTGATCGTCGTCTGCGCCGACGTGGTGGTGGCCTCGAGGTCGAGAACGGGGATAAGCCCGCCGCCGAAGGTGATCCGTCCGGAGGTGAAATCCAGGCGTTTGGTCAGGATGATGATGCGGCCGCGGCGCATTTCGAAGCCTCCCGACACCTGCGGCGCTGCAGACGTCCCGCTGACGGCGAGATCGCCTCCGAGCTCCGCATCGATGCCGCGCCCGCGGACGAAGATCCCGTTGGGCGCGCTGATCTGCAGGTCCAAGCCAATGCCTGCCGAAGTACCCTCTGCCCTTTCCGGCTGCAATTGGCGGAC
>DASUPM010000156.1:0-8107 GCA_036281095.1 Pseudorhizobium sp. | reverse complement strand
TCTACGGCGGTAAAAACGATGTGGGCGCTCATCGCCATCAATTCGTCTCGGAGAGCCCGGAACGGCACGAAGTCGTGTGCCTCAAGTTCGGCGCGGCTGGCGGTGACGACCGGCAGGTCGTGGTGGGAGTCCGCCATTCCCCGTCCGTGGCCGGGGATGTGCTTCATCACGGGCAGCACGCCGCCAGCCTTCAGCCCCTCGGCTGAGGCAGACCCCATGGCGGCGACCGTTGCAGGATCGAAGCCGTAGGCCCGATCACCGATCACATTGCTTGCGCCCTCCACCGGAACGTCGAGCACCGGCAGGCAATCGACGTTGATACCGAGCTTCAGAAGGTCGAAGGCGTGAAGGCGCGACATCAGCCAGGCGGCCCGCAACCCCTTGTCGCGGTCCTGCCCGTAGAGCGCCCCCAGTTCCGCGGCCGCGGGATATTTCTCCGCGACCGGAGGTCGGATGCGCTGCACCCGGCCGCCCTCCTGATCGATCAGAACCGGAGCTTCCGGGCGACCGACGGCATCACGCATTGCAGCCACCAGATCGGCGATCTGGCTGGGCTCCTGGATGTTGCGGGCGAACAGGATGAAGCCCCACGGACGCTCGTTCCGATAGAGGGCCACCTCATCGGCGGTGAGGACGAGGCCGCTGGCCCCAAGGATCATGGCTTTTGATTCGGTCATCGGCAGATCATAGGCGGGAGCGTCCGGAAAGGCGAACGGCAGGACAAACACGACATGGAAACGGGGCCCTCAGGCCCCGTCCACATGCATTGAATGAGAAGGCGTTACCTGGCGACGAGGCAGCTTCCGCCCGCGGCACGGTAGCTTTCGCAAAGCGCGACTGCATCGGCCTTGCTGCCGGCAGGAATACGCACCCGGTAGAAGGTCCCCTTGCCGGCGATCTCCGCCTCCCGGATATCCACGCCACGACCGCCGATGACGGAGGCGAACTTCGCCGAGAGGTTCTTGTATGACTTCTCGGCATCCGCCGCCGTCGGCAGGGACGCAATCTGGATGACATAACCGCCGGGAGCGACGGAGGCGACCAGCGTCGGCTCGGCCGGAGCCGGCGATGCGGCCGCAGGGGTCGATGCGGCAGGCGCTTGCGGCGCTGCGGTGACATTGCCCCGTTCGGAAACGGCAGCCACGACATCGACCGGCTGCCGAGCAGGACGTGCGGTCGGAACCGGCGCAGCAACGGCGGACTGTACCGCGGGAGCAGACACGCCAGCGGTTTCAGCGAGCGCCGAAACATCCGCCGAGACCGGGACGATGCCGGAATTCGTTTCCGGCGCAGCACCCGCAGGCGCGGCAGCGGCCGTTTCCGGAGACGTCGCAACTTCGACACTCCTCACCGACGCAGCCGGAACCTTCTGCGTATCGACAGGCGCTTCCTGCGAAAGGGTCGGCTCCGGCGCAGCGGCGACTTCCTGCTCCACGAGCGTGCCGTCCGGCCGGACGATCATCGTCTTCACCCGACGCGGCATGACGGTAAGCGGCTGCTGAGCGGTTTCGACCGGCTGCATCGCCTCCGCAGTCTCCGGCATCAGACGATCTTCCCGATACGGATCCTCGGCAGCCGCGCCGGGGGCACCCTCTCCTTCCAGCGGCAACTGGTCGGTCATCAGCGTCTTCTGGACGACGTCGACCGGCTCTTCGCTGGTGGAGATGAGAGCCTCCTGCTTCGGTGCGTCCGGCACCTGACCGGCGACCCGGTCATAGACGGCCTTGTCCTGGTTCGGCACCGTCTTGCCGCCCGGATTTTCCGGCAGCACCTTCACCGGATCGGTGTCTGCCGCGATCACGATCGGCTCGCCGTTGGAGGCAACGGTCGCGCTGTGGCCGCCGAAGATCGCGTAGGCGACCGAGCCGCCGACAAGAACCACGCCCGCAACGGCCAATGGAACGGCAAAGGCGGCCATCGAGCGACGGGAGCCTTCTGCTCCGCGACCGCCCGAGCGGTTCGCGAAATGTCCCGTCTCGGGCTGCGGCGGGAGAGGCGTCGTCAGGCTGCGGCGGAAGTCCTCCTCCAGCGCCCGCTCGAAATCGTCGAGATCCGGATAGCTTCCAGCCGCATGCGGGTTCGGCTGACTGGAACCGGCCTCCGGCGCATCGCCTGCCTCTGCGGCTTCTGCGGCCTCCGCGCCGACGGGCTGCAACAGTGACGCGAGTTCCGCGTCGATATCGTAGTCATAGTCGTTGCGATAGACAGGCTCCGGCTCGTCGAACTGGAGTTCGGGAACCTCAAGCTCGATGACCGGCTCAGGCTGATCGTCCGTATCGGCAATCTGCGCCGGATCGAAGACGAGACCCGGTGCAGGCTCGGCAAGAGAAACATCCGCGACTGGATCAACAGCAGCCGCTGCCGAAACCACGGCTGCTGCTGGCGCCGGGTTGGGCACAAAGCGGGCGACGGGAGACCAGGAAGCAGTAAAGCGCGGCTGTTCCACCGGCGCGGCGGACACTGCGGGCGCAGCCGCGGGAATGGACACAGCCGCAGGCTGGTGCGCAGGTGCGGGCTGGGGTGCAGGCGCGGGCGCAAAATTCGCTACCGGTTTCGGCTCGGCAAAGCCGCTCAGTTCCTCGTCAGAGAGGATATCGGTCAGGTCGAGTTCCAGATCATCAAGCGCCAGTTCGAACTCATCATCCAGAATCGGTTCGGCCGGGGCATGGTGTGCGGGCGCCGCAGCCGGTTTGCCATCCAGGGGCGAGGAGCCGCCGCTGAAAGGGTCTTCCTTCATTTCGAAAGGCAGATCCCAGCGCGGCTCGGAAATCCGCGGACCTGCGGATGCAGGCTGGGAATGCGTGAATGCAGGGGCGTCCAGGGCCGTAGCGTCGAACGAAGACAAGTCCTCGACAGCCGAGGATGATGGCTCGTCCAGGGAAAGCTCCCTGAGGCTCGCCTCGACTGCCGGGCCGTCCGGAAACACCTCGGCAGCAGGCTCCGAAACGCCCGCAGCCTCGGCAGGCAGCGCGAAATCGTCCTGAGCCGAGCCGCCCGGCTGCGCGTACCGGTCGACGGCAGCCAGTTCGGGGGCAGGCGCCGCCTCGAAGGCCGGCTCCGCGCGCGGCGCCGCGCCGCCTGTGGCATGGAAGTTCGCCAGGGGCATCCGGAAGCCCGGCGTGTAGATGGCCTTCCGTTCCGCCCGTGGCGGTTCCTGCCGGGGAACATCCATCGGAGCCAGCGCCAGCTCCAGTTCGTCGGAAAGATCAAGCGCCGGAGCAACGTCAGCCGCCGAGACGGGCTCGACCGTCGAAACCGACTCGGCAGAGGCATCGGCCGGATCGACCTCCGCCGCAAAAGCATCCAGCCACTCCTCGCCTTCGGCAGAAGCTGCAGGCTCCACAGGCGCGTCTACGAAACCGGTTTCCGGCTGCGCGGAATAGGCGCCGTCGGCGAAATAATCATCGAAGGCATCTTCGCCCGAGGTCACGACCGGCGGCAATTCTGCAAATGCAGGCTCGGCCCGAGGGGAAGCCTCCTCGATGAAGGCGGCATCGGCCTCGACGGCTGCGGGAACAACCGCATCGGCGGGAGCGACCTCGATCCGCTCGGCAGAGGCTTCAGCAAGCTCACCGAACGGCGTCGTGTCCTCGAATTGGGGCGCGACGGAAACATTGGCCGCGACCGGCGTCGACTGAAGCGGGCGCGGTGCTTCGTAGCGCTCGAACTCGCGCAGCAACTCGTCTTCGAGATTGAAGGCCGGTTCGCGTCGTTCTGCGACAACCGGCGGCTTCGGCACCAGGCGCTCGTCATAACCGACGATGCGGGCGAGTTCTGCCAACGGATCATTCTCGGCGAAGAAATCCGGACCGTCATTCCGGCTACGCGCAAGGTTATTGTCTGCCATTACCTCGTCCACCCACCTACACTTACTCGGGCATTGCCAGTGCTTTGTGGGGAAATGGTGGCGTTTCTACCGCATTTCGTCCGGTGCGGCAGTGCCCGTTATGGCCAATCCCGACTTCAAGACAGAAGCGACAGCACGCACAAGCCCAAGCCTGGCAACACTTAATTCTCGGTTCTTATCGTTAACAAAGCGTAATTCAGGCTGATCCTTGCCCTTATTCCAGTGGGCATGGAAGAAGCTTGCCAGATCGTACAGGTAGAACGCAAGTCTATGGGGCTCCTGCGACTGTGCCGCAGCCTCAATAATGCGGGGATATTCGGCAAGTTTCGCGACAAGCTGGATCTCGTGGTCGTCCGTAATGCTGCCGGCCCCGGCGGAAAGGTCGAGCGAATCAATGTCCAGGTCGGGAAAGGCCTCCTTCGCCTGGCGGAACACGGACATGCAGCGGGCATGGGCATACTGGACGTAGAAGACCGGATTGTCTTTCGACTGTTCGGTCACCTTGGCGAAATCGAAGTCCAGCGGCTCGGAGTTCTTGCGATAGAGCATCATGAACCGGACCGAATCCCGGCCGACCTCGTCGACGACGTCGCGCAGGGTCACGAAATCCCCCGACCGCTTCGACATCTTCACCGGCTCCCCGTCCCGGTAGAGCTTCACGAGCTGGCAGAGCAGGACCGTCAGCTTGACGCTGCCTCCGGAGATCGCCCGCGCAAGTGCCTCCAGCCTTTTGACATAGCCGCCGTGGTCTGCGCCGAGGACGTAGATCATCTCGTGATAGCCACGGTCGAACTTGTCCTTGAAGTAGGCGACGTCTGCGGCGAAGTAGGTATAGCTGCCGTCCGACTTGATCAGCGGCCTGTCGATGTCGTCGCCAACGTCTGTAGAGCGGAACAGGGTCTGCTCGCGGTCTTCCCAGTCCTCGGGAAGCTGCCCCTTCGGCGGCGGCAGGGTGCCGCGATAGACATGCCCCTTGAACGTCAGATCGTTGATCGCCGTCCGGATCCGCTGGGCGCCGTCCGCATGCAGCTTGCGCTCGGAGAAGAAGACGTCGTGATGGACGTTCAGGGCGTCCAGGTCCTCGCGGATCATCGCCATCATCGCATCGACGGCCCGCTCCTTGACGAGCGGCATCCAGTCCTCTTCCGGCATGTTGTGCAGCCGCACGCCGAACTCTTCGGCAAGCGCCTTGCCGACCGGCACGAGATAGTCGCCAGGGTAAAGGCCCGAGGGGATCGCACCGACGTTCTCGCCCAGCGCCTCGCGGTAACGCAGGAAGACGGACCGGGCGAGAACGTCGATCTGGCTGCCTGCGTCGTTGATGTAGTATTCCTTGGTCACGTCATAACCGGCGAAAGCCAGCAGGTTGGCCAGCGCATCGCCGACCACGGCGCCGCGGCAATGGCCGACATGCATCGGGCCCGTCGGATTGGCCGAGACGTATTCGACGTTCGTCTTCCTGCCGGCACCGACCGTCGAGCGCCCATAGTCGCCCGCGGCGTTGATCATCGCGGCCAGAAGACGCTGCCAGTACCCTTTGGCCAGCCGGATATTGATGAATCCTGGACCAGCGACAGTTACATCCACCACGTCCGCGTCTTCCTTGAGCCGCGCGACGATCAGCTCGGCCAGCGCCCGCGGATTGGTGCCCAGCGGCTTTGCCAGCACCATCGCCGCATTCGTCGCCACGTCGCCATGGCTGGAATCTCGCGGAGGTTCGACCGCAATTCGGCTGAAATCGAGCTCTCCGCGCATTTCCTTGATCGGGTCGAGGGTTTCGAGCGCGTTCTTTATTCTCGTCTCGAAGTCGGCGAAGAGATTCATGTCGTTATTCCCGCACGAGGCGGATCCTTAAGAAGCCGTTACAGTTGGCGCGCTGCCTAACGCAAATCGGGAGTCCGGTCAAACAGCTCGCCATGCGCGCGCACGGCGTAGGAATCCGTCATGCCCGCGAGATAATCGCCGACGTGACGGGCGCGGGCCGGCTGCGAAAGGCCGGCCATATGGGCGACCCAATAGTGGCTTCGCATCAGCGTCGGGTCCTCGATGTAGACGCCGAAGAGATCGGTGACGATCTGGGCGGCACCGGCGCGGATCCGCATGATGTCGGGGTGACGGTAGATTCGCGAAAACAGCAGTTTCTTGATCAGCCTGTCGGTCTCCGCCATCTCCGGAGAGAACGTGGCGATCACGCGCCCGCAGGCCCTGATATCCCCGCCGGTTTGCGGCTTCACCTCCCTGAGGTTCTGCTGTGCGTGATCGATGACATCCTCCACCATCCGCGTGATCTGCCGCCGCATGATCTCGTGCGTGAAACGGCTCGGCTCCAGATGGGGGTAACGGTCGCGCACTTCCCGCATCAAGCCAGCCAGAAAGGGCACCTCCTCCAGCATCTCGAAGGTGAGATAGCCCGCGCGCACGCCGTCGTCGATGTCGTGCGTGTTGTAGGCGATGTCATCGGCAATGGCCGCGACCTGGGCTTCCAGGCTGGCGAATTCCGCCAGTTCCAGATCGTGAAGCTGGCAGTAGTCCCGGATCGGCTGCGGGACCGGCCCGCGCGTCCCCTCGCCGTCAGGACCCAGCAGCGGACCATTATGCTTGACCAGTCCCTCCAGGGATTCCCAGGTCAGGTTGAGACCGTCGAAGTCGGCATAGCGCCGCTCGAGCTTGGTGACAATCCGGAGGGACTGGGCGTTGTGATCGAAGCCGCCATAGGGCTTCAGCACCTCGTCGAGCGCGTCTTCGCCGGTGTGGCCGAAGGGCGTGTGGCCGAAATCGTGTACCAGCGCGACACCCTCCGCGAGGTCTTCATCCAGCCTCAGGGCGCGCGCAAGCGCCCGGGCAATCTGGGCGACCTCGATCGTATGGGTAAGCCGGGTGCGGAAATGGTCGCCATCCGGGCTGATGAAGACCTGCGTCTTGAGCTTGAGGCGCCGGAACGCGGTCGCGTGCACGATCCGGTCCCGGTCGCGCTGGAACTCGGATCGGGTAAGGCTGCCGCTTTCCGGGAAAAGCCGCCCGCGGGATGCCCATGGATCGGCCGCATAGGGCGCCTTGTCGCCCGCGCCAAAACCCAGTGCTTCTCTGTCGATCGTCATACGCTCACCGTCGTCTCTCTGTCTGCGCGGCCCATTGACGGGCCATTTATCCGTTCATACCTATAGTGCAAGTGCGGCGACAGCCGAGACCATGAACCTTTCCCGAGCCTTGAACTCGGCAGGAGACGACATGACCACACCCGATGTCACCGTTTCGGACGCGGCCGCCAGACGGATTTCCGAAATTCTTGCAAGCGAAGCAGGCAAGCGGGCATTGCGCGTTTCGGTCGAAGGCGGAGGATGTTCCGGCTTCTCCTACAAGTTCGACCTCGCGGAAGGACCCGATAGCGACGACGTGGTCATCGCAAACGGCGACGCCACTGTGCTGATCGACAGTCTCTCGCTCGTCTACATGCAGGGCTCCGAGATCGACTTCGTCGACGACCTTCTCGGCCAGTCCTTCCAGATCCGCAATCCGAACGCTGTGGCAAGCTGCGGCTGCGGAACGAGCTTCTCCATCTGACGGACGGCGCCATATCAGGCTTCCAAACTCCGTATCGTTCGCTAAAAGGAAGCGGCAACGAGGAGCGGCAGCCGATGAAGATCGCCACATGGAACATCAACGGGGTGAAGGCGCGGATAGACAATCTGCGCCAGTGGCTGAGCGACTCCTCCCCCGACATCGTGTGCCTGCAGGAAATCAAGTCGGTGGACGACAATTTTCCCCGGCTCGAGATCGAGGCGCTGGGCTATCACGTGGAAACGCACGGCCAAAAGGGCTTCAACGGGGTCGCCATCCTGTCCAGGATGCGCCCCGACGAGGTGATCCGCGGCCTCCCCGAAGCGGATGGCGACGAACAATCGCGCTACATCGAAGGCGTCTTCTCGGTGAGCGGCGGCGTCATCCGGGTGGCTTCCATCTACCTGCCCAACGGCAATCCGGCAGACGATCCGGTAAAATATCCCTACAAGCTCAAGTGGATGGACCGCCTGTACGCACACGCGGCCAACTGCCTGTTGCTCGAGGAGCCGCTTGTTCTGGCCGGCGACTACAACGTCATCCCCGAGCCGCACGACTGTTTCGATCCGGCCGCATGGGCAACAGACGCGCTTTTCCTGCCGCAGACACGCGCCGCATTTCGCCGGCTGGAGTCTCTGGGCCTGGTCGACGCGGTCCGCGCAACGACGGATGCCACCAAGCTCTACACTTTCTGGGACTATC
>DASUPM010000155.1:0-4489 GCA_036281095.1 Pseudorhizobium sp. | reverse complement strand
GGAGGCGGCGCCTGGACCGTTTCCACGTGGCCGGGGTTCGGCGAAATGTCGGTGATGCTCGAGCGGGTCTGCCCGTGATAGTTCCGTTCAGCCGGCATTTGCGGCGCGGCCGCCAACGGTTCGACGTTGACAATGTCATCGCAGCGGTTCGCATCGATTGCGGCAAGGATGGCGTTGCGCTCTCCATTGGGCCGTACGATCGAACCCGCCCCGGGACGTGCGGCACGGACGACTTCGCGGGCAGCCTCCGCCCGGCGAAGTGCCTCCACCATCTCGCCGCAGCCCGGATCCGCTCCGCCATAGGACACGATGCTGCCCGACCCGCAGCCAACGCGGCGCATCTCTGTCCGGAGATAGCGGATCTCGTCGTTGTGGAAGCGCAGCGCCTCGGCGTGACGACGCACCTCCGCAGTGCTGCCGATGATCTTCGGGATGGCGGCCAGGCGGCGATGAAGCGACTGGCAAAGCATCGACTGCTCGGCAGCCGCCGCGCCCGGCAGGACCAAAAGCATGGCGGCAGCGACGAGGCGCTTGTTCATGATCGTCTCCCGGTTGCACTCCTGCGCGTCCGGCATCATGGGACCCGCCGGTTGAGAATCCTATAACCGGCGGGAACACATCCGCTAGGAGTTGCTGGCCTCCACGACGGCCAGAGCCGCCATGTTGACGACGCCGCGCGATGTCACCGAAGGCGACAGGATGTGCGCGGGCAGGGCGGTGCCGAGCAGGATCGGCCCCACATGCAGCGCGTCCGTCATGTTGCGAACGATTCCGAGCGAGATATTGGCGGCATCGAGGTTCGGGAAAACCAGGAGGTTGGCCTCGCCGGTGAGCGTGCTGTCCGGCATGGCGCGCTTGCGCAGCGGCTCGGCAAGGGCCGACCCACCCTGCATTTCGCCGTCGACTTCGAGCTGCGGCGCGCGCTGGCGGACGAGCGAAACCGCTTCGCGCATCTTGCGGGCGCTTTCGGAATCGCGGGAGCCGAAGTTGGAATGGCTGACGAGCGCCGCCTTCGGGGCGATGCCGAACCGCTGGATCGCCTCTGCGGCCAGAATGGTCATCTCGGCGATCTCGGCGGCCGTCGGATTATAGGTGACGAAGGTGTCGGTGAAGAAGATGGCGCCACGCTGGGAGATCAGCAGGCTGAGGCCGGAGAAGGCGCAGACGCCGTCCCGCTTGCCGATGATCTGGTTGACGTCGCGAAGATGCCGGTCGTAGCGTCCCTCGACCCCGCAGATCAGCGCATCGGCCTCTCCGCGCTTGACCGAGAGAGCGCCGATGACCGTCGTATTGGTGCGCACGATGGTGCGTGCGGCTTCGGGGTTGACGCCTGCGCGGCCGACCAGCGCGAAATAGTCGTCGACATAGTCGCGGTAACGCGGATCGTCCTCCGGGTTCACCACCTCGAAATCGACATTCGGCCTGATGCGGATGCCGAAGCGTTTCAGGCGCGCCTCGATGACGCTCGGGCGGCCGATGAGGATGGGGCGGGCGGTCTTCTCTTCGAGCAGCACCTGTGCGGCGCGAAGCACGCGTTCGTCTTCGCCCTCGGCAAAGATGACGCGATTTTTCTCCACCTTCTTCGCCGCGGCGAAAATCGGCTTCATGATGAAGCCCGACCGCCAGACGAAGCGGTTCAACTCGTCCAGATAGGCGTCGAAGTCCTGGATGGGGCGGGCGGCGACGCCCGTCTCGGCGGCCGCCCGTGCGACGGCAGGCGCAATGCGCAGGATGAGTCGCGGGTCGAAGGGCGAGGGGATGAGATAATCCGGGCCGAAGACGGGTGTTTCCCCGGAATAGGCGCGGGCGGCCACATCCGACACCTCTTCGCGGGCAAGTCCTGCGATCGCCCGGACCGCGGCCATCTTCATCGCCTCGTTGATGGTCTGCGCCCCGCAATCCAGAGCGCCCCTGAAAATATAGGGGAAGCAGAGGACGTTGTTCACCTGATTGGGAAAATCGGAGCGGCCAGTGCAGATCATCGCGTCCGGACGGGCAGAACGGGCGAGTTCCGGCATGATTTCCGGCGTCGGATTGGCCAGCGCCATGATCAGCGGCTTTTCCGCCATCCTGCTCAGGAGTTCCGGCTTCAGGACGCCGGCCGCGGAAAGACCGAGGAAGACGTCGGCGCCGTCGATGTTTTCCGCCAGCGTACGGGTGTCGCTCTTGCGGGCATAGACGGCCTTCCATTCGTCCATGAGTTCCGTCCGGCCCTCGTAGACGAGGCCTTCGACGTCATGAACCCAGATGTTTTCGCGTCGTGCTCCGAGCTCCACCAGCAGATTGAGGCAGGCAAGCGCCGCGGCGCCGGCGCCGGAAGCGACGATCTTCACGTCGCTCAACTGCTTTCCGGCGAGTTCCAGCCCGTTGAGGATGGCGGCCGCGACAATGATGGCCGTGCCGTGCTGGTCGTCGTGGAAGACCGGGATGTTCATCTTCTCGCGGAGCTGGCGTTCGACCTCGAAGCATTCCGGCGCCTTGATGTCTTCGAGATTGATGCCGCCGAAGGTAGGCTCCAGCGCCGCGATGGTGGAGACCATGGACGGAATGTCGTTCGCCGCGATCTCGATGTCGAATACGTCGATGGCGGCGAACTTCTTGAAGAGAACGGCCTTGCCTTCCATTACCGGCTTGGAGGCGAGCGGCCCGATATTGCCGAGCCCGAGCACGGCCGTGCCGTTGGAGATAACAGCGACGAGGTTCGACCGGCCGGTGTAGTCCGCCGCCGTGTTCGGATCGTCGCGGATGGCGAGGCAGGGCGCGGCGACGCCCGGGGAGTAGGCCAGCGCCAGGTCGCGCTGGTTGCCGAGCGGCTTGGTCGGCTGGATCTCCAGCTTGCCGGGGCGGGGATAGCGGTGGAAAAACAGGGCCTGCTCGTCGAGATCGCCGGACTTGTTGGTACCGTTTGCGTTCGCGTTGTCCTGCATGCCCTCAGAGCCTCCGGTCATTCCTCAAATGGTGTTGGCCTTCCATACAACAATCGGCGCAGCGGGACAGCACATTTTCCGGGGATAGGTCGGCGATCCGCCGTGCGGGAGAGACGCGATCGCCCCGAACGACGAGAATGTCATCCTACTGATACACGAGTCTGTTTTTGGAAGGGCTGCTAGAGCGTGCAGCAACAGGGACCCGTGACCGTGATGGCAAACTGCAAGCATTTCCGGACGATCTTCATCTCCGACGTTCATCTCGGCTCGAAGGCTGCGCAGACGGATCTTCTGCTCGACTTCCTGCGCCACAACGAGGCGGACACGATAATCCTCGTCGGCGACATCGTCGACGGCTGGCGGCTGAAGAGAAGCTGGCACTGGCCGCAGGACTGCAACGACGTGGTGCAGAAACTGCTGCGCAAGGCGCGCAAGGGAACGCGGATCGTCTACATCCCCGGAAATCACGATGAGTTCCTGCGGGATTTCCCCGGAACCCATTTCGGCGGCATCGAGGTCGCGGAGCGGATGATCCACGAGGCGGCCGACGGGAAGCGCTACTTGGTTCTGCACGGGGACGAATTCGACGTGGTTGTGCGCAACGCACGGCTGCTCGCCTATCTGGGCGACTGGGCCTATGATGCCGCGATCGCGCTGAACGTCGTGCTCGCAGCGGTCCGCCGCCGGCTCGGCATGCCCTACTGGTCCTTTTCCGCCTGGGCAAAACTGCAGGTCAAGCAGGCGGTGAACTTCATCGGCGAGTTCCAGCGGGTGGTCGCCGACGAGGCCCGCAAGAACGATGTCGACGGCGTCATCTGCGGCCATATCCATCACGCGGTCATCGAGGACATCGACGGCATCCGCTACGTCAACACCGGGGACTGGGTGGAAAGCTGCACCGCCGTGGCCGAACGGCATGACGGCACGCTGGAGATGATCGTCTGGCGCCAGCCGGCTTCAGTCGCCACGCTCGAGCCCTTGAAGCCCGGCATGGTCGAGGACATGAAGGCGGCCTGACAGGCAATTGTCGCGACTGCTTGCAAATCCGCCATAGGGCGAGGGCGTGGGTCATGCTAGATCTTGGGCGACTCATCCTTTTCAGTTGCTCCCGTGACGACAGCACGTTCCACCGAGCCGCACCCGCCTCGGAACTTCCAGCTCCGCTGCGCCCTGGCCTATGCCGCCCCGATCGGCGTCAACGGCATCATGCTACCGTACTTTCCGGTCTGGCTGAATTCGCTCGCGTTCAGTGAGTTCGAGATCGGCGTGATCCTCGCCCTGCCGATGATCGTCCGCATCATCGCCGCTCCGATCGTCGGCGCGATAGCCGACCGGCTGCAGGAGCGTGCGAACGTGCTGTTCTGGTCCGGAGGCCTGTCGCTCCTGACGGCGCTCGCCCTGTTCGTCGTGACCGGGTTCTGGCCGGTACTGATCATCTACAGTCTTCAGGCGGCAGTCTACGCGGCCTATGTGCCGGTGGTCGATTCGATCGCCGTCAGCGGAGTGCGACGCTGGGGGTTCCAGTACGGGGCCCTGCGTGTGTGGGGATCGGTTGGTTTCGT
>DASUPM010000154.1:0-4353 GCA_036281095.1 Pseudorhizobium sp. | reverse complement strand
CCGCTGGCCGTCAACGGACCGCAGAGCGTGGCGGACCGTCTGCCGGAAAACGAGCGTGCCGCCTTCGTCGAGGAGACCGAGCTTGCCATCGAGGCGTGCCGTCCGTTCGATCGGCAGTCCTTCCTCGAAGGGCATATGACGCCCGTCTTCTTCGGCTCGGCGCTGCGGAATTTCGGCGTGCGGGATCTCATCAATGCGCTTGGCGCCTACGCACCGCCGCCGCGTGACCAGGTGGCGGATACCCGCACCGTGCATGCGGCGGAAGACAAGATGACGGCTTTCGTCTTCAAGATCCAGGCGAACATGGATCCGAACCACCGCGACCGCATCGCGTTCGCGCGGATCTGCTCCGGCAAGCTGGAACGCGGCATGAAGGCGAGGCTGGCGCGCACCGGCAAACAGCTCGGCCTGACCGCCCCGCAGTTCTTCTTCGCCTCGCAGCGCCAGCTGGCGGACACCGCCTTTGCCGGCGACGTGGTCGGCATCCCCAACCACGGAACGCTCAGGATCGGCGACACGCTGACCGAAGGCGAGCCGCTGGTTTTCCAGGGGGTGCCGAACTTCTCGCCGGAAATCCTCCGCCGCGTGCGTCTCGAGGATGCGATGAAGGCGAAGAAGCTGAAAGAGGCTCTGCAGCAGATGGCCGAAGAAGGTGTCGTGCAGCTCTTTTCACCGGAGGACGGTTCGCCGGCCATCGTCGGCGTGGTCGGCGCCCTGCAGCTCGACGTCCTGAAGGAACGTCTCTCGGCCGAGTATGGCTTGCCGGTTTCCTTCGACATGGCGCGATTTTCTGTCTGCCGCTGGATCTCCGCAGATCAACCGGCTGAACTCGAAAAGTTCATGACCCAACGCCGCGGCGACATCTGCCGGGACCTCGACGGCGATCCCGTATTCATGGCGCAGGATGCATTCTCGCTTCGCTACGAAGCGGAGCGCTATCCGGCGATCAAGATGGCCGCGATCAAGGAATATCACGTCGCCAAGGCGGCGTGATGCTTCTCAGCCGAAGTTGACGGCGGCGATGGCTCTTCCTCGGAGAGGAAGAAATCTCCACGTAGCCGCCCGTCAGTCGCGCAGGTCGGTGAGGAAATCGTCACACCAGCGCATGACATCGTGCTCCAGAAGGTGCTCCATCATGCCGCTCCACCGCTCCTGGCGCTCTTCCAGCGACATGGCAAGACCCCGGGCAATGGCATTGGCGGTCCCCTCGATGTCGTAGGGATTGACGAGAAGTGCCCCCTTGAGCTCCCGGGCGGCGCCAGCGAAACGCGAAAGCACGAGGACGCCCGGATCCTCCGGGTCCTGTGCGGCGACATATTCCTTGGCGACAAGGTTCATCCCGTCGCGCAACGGCGTCACCAGCCCGATCTTCGCCAACCGGTAGAGGCCGGCCAGCACGGGACGGCCGATCGACCGATTGATGTAGCGGATGGGAACCCAATCGACGGTGCCGATGGCGCCGTTCGCCCGGCCCGCCTGTTCGGCGACCGTTCGCTGCATGGATTCGTACTCCGGAACCTCGGAACGGGATTTCGGCGTGATCTGCAGATAGGTCACCTTGTTATGGTAGCCGGGATTGGTCTTCACGAAATGTTCGAAGGCATCGATCCGCTGCGTGATCCCCTTGGAATAGTCGAGGCGGTCGACCCCGATGATCAGGTCCCGGCCCTCGATGCTTTGGCGCGCCTTGCGGACCATGATGTTCCTGGCGGCATTCCTGGCGAAGTCCGCAAAGGCCGCCGTTTCGATGCCGATCGCATAAGCCCCGCCCTTGAACGTGCGGCCATAGGACGTGAACAATCCGTCGCCCAGCGCTTTGCCGATCTCCTCGCGAACGAGGCCGCCGGCAAAATTCGCCAGGTCGTGATCCGTCTGAAAGCCTACCAGGTCATAATGCGACAGGCCGCGCATGATCTCCTCGTGCACCGGCATTGTGAAGAGCACATCGGCCGGCGGCCAGGGGATATGGAGGAAGAAGCCGATCTTGTTCTTGATGCCCATCTGCCGCAACTCGGCCGCGAGCGGAATGAGGTGGTAGTCATGCACCCATATGACGTCGTCTTCCTGCAGCAGCGGCGCAAGCCGATGGGCGAAGAAGCGGTTGACGCGGAAATAGCCTGCCATCTCCTTCCGCCCGTATTCCGCCAGGTCGAGCCGGTAGTGGCAGATCGGCCACAGCACGCGGTTGGCAAAGCCTTCGTAGTACTCCTCCACGTCGGTCTTGGTCAGGTCCGTCAGTGCGTAGGTGATGTTGCCGTGCTCCTGCAGTGACAGCGGTTCCGGATCTTTTGTGCCGCTGGACTTTCCGGACCAGCCCATCCAGATGCCTCCACGCTCCTCCAGTGCCGCCTGAAGAGCGACAGCAAGACCTCCTGCCGGCGCGGCTCCACCCTTTGCAGGAAGCGTTACACGGTTCGAAACGACCACAAGGCGGCTCAAGCGTTTTTCCCTTCTATTTTCTTTTATTCGTGCCGACCGGCCGCTTCTGCGACGCGCGCCAGCGCGTTTCGCAGAAGGGCGGCGGATGCAATGATGTTCCGGGCTCGGGTGCCGCCCGGTTCCTCGGCAATCCGGATGGAGTGGCCGTTCAGGTTGTTGACGGCTTCGAACATTGCCTCGTCCGTCACATCGTCGCCGATCGCGATCGGCAGTCGTCCCTTGAAGGGTGCCTCGGCGAGATAGGCCCGCAGTGCCGCACCCTTGTCGGCACGCGCGGGGCGGATCTCGAAGACCATCTTGCCCCGTTGCAGCGTGAAGTCCGGTCCGGCCTGGAGAAGATAATATTCCATGGCCTCCTCCACCTCCGCCCGGTGCTCCGGAGCCTGACGGTAGTGCGCGGCGACGGCTGCACCCTTGTCCTCGATCAGGACGCCGGGCCATCGGCCGGCGGCGGCTCGGAGTGCGTTCTTCACCTCGTCGAACGCGTCCGTGGCGGCGATCCGGTGTACGCTTCCATCCGTCAGCCTGCACTCGGAACCGTGAAGGCCGGCTATGGGAAACCGGTAGGGCTGGAAGAGTTGGTCGGCATAGGGCAGCCCCCGTCCGGTCACCAGCGCAAGCGCTCCGCCGAGGCGGTCGGAGATCGATTTCAGGTTGCCCGGCAGGTCGGGGGGAACGACGATTTCATCGGGAGAAGGAGCCAGATCGATCAGCGTGCCGTCGATATCGAGAAAAAGCGCCCACTTTTCAGGCTCGGCCGCCAACCTGTCCTCGAGCCACTGAGGCGTTTGAGACGGGTCGTTGCCGGCCTTGGCCTTCGATGGGTCGGAGTTCAGCATGCCAGTCTATCTAGACCTCCGAAGCGAAGTGGCAAGGCCGGCACAGGCTGGCGGCGCTAAACCAGAGCGCGCATGCATCGGTCACAAATGGCCGTCGATCGCCGGGAGTAACGCCTCGTTAATCATATGAGGCAAATCTTGTCGGCAGATGATGCGGTGCGGCAAGATCCGGAGCTCGAACATTCATGTGCCGTTGGGCAGCCTATCGCGGAGATCCCATCTACCTTGAGGAACTCGTTTCCTCCCCCGCCCATTCGCTGATCGAGCAGTCGCATTGCGCGACACGCGCCAAGACGGCAACCAACGGCGACGGCTTCGGCATCGCCTGGTACGGCGACCATCCCGAACCTGGCCGTTATCGGGACATCCTGCCTGCCTGGTCCGATTGCAACCTGCGCAGCCTCGCGCGGCAGATACGCTCGCCCCTCTTTCTGGCCCATGTGCGGGCCGCCACCCATGGCGCCACCCGCCGCGACAACTGTCATCCCTTCGTCCATGGCCGCTGGTCCTTCATGCACAACGGCCAGATCTCGGGCTTCGATCGCATCCGCCGCCGCATGGAAGCTCTTCTGTCGGACGACCTCTTCCATGCCCGGACAGGCACCACCGATTCCGAACTCCTCTTCCTGCTCGCATTGGAATACGGCCTGGAGACCGATGCCCACGGCGCAATCGCTCGTGCCGTCGCGACGGTCGAAGCCCTCTCTTCCGAGCTCGACGGCGAGGTGCTGGTGCGCTTCACCGCCGCGTTCTCCGACGGCGAGGCGCTCTACGCCGTGCGCTATGCGACGGACAACCGGCCACCGACCCTCTACGCGGCCCCGCTGGGTGCTGACGGTGCAAGCTTCTGTCTCGTCTCCGAGCCTTTGAACGACGATGTCGATCGGTGGGCGGAAATCCCGGACGGCAGCATCGTCGTTATCGGCGATGGCGGGATGACGGTCGAGCGTTTCCTGCCACAGGCGCCGGCTCGGGCGGCCTAGCTGCCGCCGATCCGCTGCGCGACGAGCTCGCCGAGACGATCCGCCACCTCGTCCTTCGACAGGTCCGGCCACTCGTCGATCCCGTCTCTCGA
>DASUPM010000153.1:0-3646 GCA_036281095.1 Pseudorhizobium sp. | reverse complement strand
GCCTGACTTGAGGGGCCTGGTTCAGCCGCTGATCGACCGGCGTGAGGGGCTTCTTCGGGCCGCTGCCCGATTGGCCGAAGCGGGCGACGGGACGCTGATGACGCGCCACCACGGCGATTTCCATCTGGGCCAGATTCTTGTTTCCGAGAGCGATGCCTATATCATCGATTTCGAGGGAGAGCCGGCGCGGGACCTTGCGGAGCGTCGTGCCAAATCCAGCCCCCTGCGCGACGTCGCCGGCTTCCTCCGCTCGCTCAGCTATCTGGTCGCGACTGCGGATCTGGACCAGGATGCAGTGGTCGACGGCGACCAGTCGCGCCGTCATTCCATCATTGCCGACTTCGGCGAGAAGGCAGAGGAAGCCTTTCTTCAACGCTACCGGGAAGCAACGGGCGACGCCGGCTCCTTGGCCACCCCCGATAAGACCTATCACGCGATCCTCGACCTATTCCTGCTGGAGAAGGCGGCCTACGAGATCGGCTATGAAGCGCGCAACCGGCCAAAATGGCTGCCCATTCCGTTGGGCGGATTTTCGACGATCGCGAACCGGCTCATGGAGAATGTGGAATGAACCTTGAGCGCGCCGACCTGCTCGCCAGCATCGATCATGCGGCTCTGCACGCACTCATCGAGGGGCGCCATGGCGATCCCTTCGCAATTCTCGGCCGGCACAGTGTCGGCCAGACCAGCGTCGTCCGTGCCTTCGTTCCGGGCGCGGCTTCAGTGGACGTGATCGATGCGGAAGGCGGCGGGTTCGTCGCCACGATGGAAAAGGTATTCGGCGGCGGCCTCTACGCTGCCGATATCGGCGGACGCGGCAGCTATCGTCTGCGCATTCACTGGCCCGATGCGGTGCAGGAGACCGAGGACCCCTATTCGTTCGGTCCGCTGCTGGGCGACCTCGACCTTCACCTCATTTCCCAGGGCACTCACTATGCCCTCGCCCGGGCTCTCGGCGCCCAGCCGGTGGAAGTGGACGGCGTGTCCGGTGTACGGTTCGCCGTATGGGCCCCCAATGCCCGCCGCGTCTCGGTTGTCGGCGACTTCAACAGCTGGGATGGCAGACGGCACCCGATGAGGCTCAGGGGCTCGTCCGGTATCTGGGAGATATTCATTCCCAGGCTTGGCCCCGGCGAACGCTACAAGTTCGAGATCGTCGACCGCAACGGTCATACGCTCCCGCAGAAAGCCGATCCCGTCGCGCGTGCGAGCGAAGCGGCCCCCTCGACCGCTTCGATCGTCGCCTCGAATGCGCCCTTCCGCTGGACGGACGATGAGTGGATGCGATCCCACGGCTCGGCCCGCGAAGGCAATCGCGCGATCTCCGTCTACGAGGTCCATCTGGAGTCCTGGCTGCGGATCGCGGAGGAAGGCAACCGCAACCTTAACTGGGTCGAACTCAGCCAGCGGCTGATCCCCTATGTCGCCGATCTCGGCTTTACCCATATCGAGCTGCTGCCGATCATGGAGCACCCGTTCGGCGGTTCCTGGGGCTATCAGCCGCTCGGCCTGTTCGCGCCGACCGGGCGCTACGGCACGCCGGAGGACCTCGCCTATTTCATCGACCGCTGCCATGCGGCGGGACTCGGCGTGATCCTCGACTGGGTGCCTGCGCATTTCCCGACCGACGTTTGGGGGCTCGCCCGCTTCGACGGAACGGCTCTTTACGAGCATGAGGACCCGCGCGAAGGCTTCCACAAGGACTGGAACACGCTGATCTACAATCTCGGTCGCAACGAGGTGAAGGGCTTCCTCATAGCCAGCGCTCTGGAATGGCTGGAGCACTACCATATCGACGCGCTGAGGGTCGATGCGGTCGCCTCGATGCTCTACCGGGACTACAGCCGCAACGCCGGTGAGTGGATCCCCAACCACTATGGCGGCCGGGAAAACCTCGAATCGGTGGAGTTCTTCAAGCATCTGAACAGTATCATCCACGACCGTTGCCCGCATGCCTTTACAGTCGCCGAAGAATCGACCGCCTGGCCCGGCGTGACCAACCGGCCGGAAGAGGGAGGGCTCGGCTTCGACTTCAAGTGGAACATGGGCTGGATGCACGACAGCCTGCATTATATGCAGGAGGACCCGGTCTACCGGAAATATCATCACGGCGTGATGACCTTCGGCATGATCTATGCCTATTCCGAACGGTTCATGCTGCCGCTGTCCCATGACGAGGTGGTGCACGGCAAAGGCTCGCTTCTGAACAAGATGCCGGGCGATGACTGGCAGAAGCACGCCAATCTTCGCGCCTATTACGGCTTCATGTGGGCTCACCCAGGCAAGAAGCTGCTCTTTATGGGCGCAGAGATCGCGCAGGAAACCGAGTGGAACCACAACGGCTCCATCATGTGGGACCTGCTGGACGATCCGAGGCATGCCGGCACGCAGAGACTGATCCGGGATCTCAATCGGATCTATGCGAGCGAGCCCGCCCTTCAGTTCGGCGACCTCAACCCGGAAGGGTTCGAATGGGCGGTCGGGGACGATGCGGAGAATTCCATCTTCGGGATGTTCCGCTGGTCGCAGGACCGGTCATCCTGCATCCTCGCCGTCTCCAACATGACCCCCGTGCCCCGCTACGGCTACCGGGTTGGCGTCCACGACGGGGGCCGGTGGGCGGAAATCCTCAACACGGACGCTGGGATCTACGGCGGCTCGAACATCGGCAATCTGGAAGCCTGGAGCGATGAGCACCCCTCGCATGGGAAGGGGCAGTCGATCATGGTGACGCTGCCCCCGCTTTCGACCGTCTACCTTCGCTGGCAACGGACCTAGCCCGCCCGGCCGCTCTTCCACCAGAGCGTGGGCACTCCGTCGGCCCCCATGGGATCGGTTCTGGGAAGCGGAAGCGTTTCGATATAGTGCCGGCCGATCTCGCCGGGATCGTCCCGTCGAAGGTCCGGATCCTGTCCTGCGGGATAGGCTCCGATCACCAGAAAGTCGGCGCTGGCGCTCACCCTGCAATGGCCGGTCCCGGCAGGCAGGACAAGGCAATCGCCGGCCTTGACCATAACCTCGCGCCCCTGCGGCCCGCCCAGGACGACCCGCCCCTGCCCTTCGGCGATACCGAGCACCTCGTGCGCCGTGGTGTGATAGTGGTGGTAGTCGAATATGCCGTCGCGCCAGATTCCCTGCCAGCCGTTCGCGGCGAACTTCGCCTCGAATTCCTCCGCCAGGGATCTGCCGTCCGCGACAATGCCGCTATAGACAATCACCGGCAGCCGGGGGTTGTTTGGAACCCACCCGTTCGGCGCCAGCAGGAAATGGTCCGTCTTCATGCGTCGGCTCCCGTGCTGATGCCGATAAGCTAGGGCGACGGACGGCTTAGGCGAGAGCAGCGACTATTCGGCGGCGCTCTTCGTCTCCACCTCGATCTCGTAGGAGTATCCATCGAGCATCTGGTAGGCCTGTTCGATTGTGCCGATCTGCGCCTCCGCCTTGGCGATGGCGTCACCGATGGAATCGCTGCGCGCCCGCATCATGCTGCCGAGAAAATCCGTCTCCGGCCGCCGGCCGATGCGGTCCATGTGGTTGCGGATGCGCGCCCGATGCCGCTCGAGTTCGAGAATGTGGAAGCGGACGTTGACGATCTTGTCCGTCAGCTTGCGACGCATCGCCGCGACCGGATCGAAACTGCCGGGCT
>DASUPM010000152.1:0-3150 GCA_036281095.1 Pseudorhizobium sp. | reverse complement strand
ATGACGTCATCGAATGTGCCGTGACGGTTGGGATCGCCGCTCTGCGAGCGCGGAAAGAGTTCGTACCAGCTGGCAAAGCTCGCGCCGATGCGCTCGGCCTCGACGGGCACGACCTGCGATCGGAGGCGGAAAGGGCGCCGGTCCGCCTTCGCCATGATCTCGGATGTCTGGTGAGCGAGGAGAAGCTCGATCCTGCGCACCTCGGTCGCGTCGCGCAGTTCCTCCACCAGACGCCGGAGTTGCTCCTTCAGGTCCCCGGCCGCGTCTTCCGCAGCGGCGGCGACAAGATCGGTGCCTTCCTGGATCTCCAGCTTCAGGTCGAGGCGGGCGTCGTGCTTCTTCGTGAATTCGTAGCGGAAAATGGCGAACGGGTTCCGCCACGCCTCGATCGCATATTCGTGGCGGCCGATGCGGCGGGGCGTGAATTCCGCCTGCCAGCGATCGTTCTCGAAGAGCTGCATGCGCACTTCATGCCAATCCTGCTCGTCAACTGCGCGCCACAGCAGGGCTGCCGTCAGCGGATCATGCCCGTCGCCGAAGATATCTGCCTCGACACGGATCGTCTCGCCGACCACCCGCTTGACGGGGAAACGACCTTCGTCGACGGCGGGTGCGATCTTCTCGATCGCCAGGCGCGGCGCCGCCGCTGCGAGGGCGAGATCGGGAAGCGGCGAGGGGGCGCGGATGAGATCGGAGGCAGTCCCTTCGAGAATGCGGACCTCGCCCGGCTTCAACCGGGGTCCGCCGGCGGTTTCGATTTCGGCGAGCGGCAGGAAGGAGGAGGCTATCTGCTGTATCGCGTTGAGCGGCGGAGCCGCCGTCTGCCGCAGGTCTCGGTTGATGATGACGGCGCGAACCTTGCCGGAGGTGCGCAGGTCTTCACGGTCCGACTGGAGGATCGCGACTGCCGACGTATGGCTGCCGGCGACGAGCGTCCACGGCCGCCGGTGGAATTCCTCTTGCTCCTGTTGCAGCTTCTCGTTCGTTGATCGGATCTCGCCGGAAATGTCGAAGGCGGATTGGTCGCGGAATGCCGCAAGGCCCAGCCCGTCCCCGTTCATCTGGTCAAGTGGCATGGATGCGCCATATTCGAAACCCATCGGGATCATGAGGCCGCCGCCCAGATGTGCGGCGAGCTTCAGTGCCCGCAACGCGCGCCGCTCCAGGACCTCGCAGCTCTCGGTCCCATGGGCGAGCCGCTTGGCGAAAGGCGCCTCGGGAAAAGCGATCTGGTATCCTATTTCCCGCTGGAGGAGATGTTCTTCCGCAAGCCATCCGTCGGCCAGATCCCACCATGCCAACGAGGAGAAGCAACCGTCGAAGCCGGTGCCCTTCAGAGCGCGACGACGGTCGAAGTCACTGCCCGGTGTCCAGGCGAGGAAACTCGTCTCCTTGCTTGCCGCCCGCGCCGAGCGAATGAGCGATGCCCACGCCTCTTCCGGTACCCGCTCAACGCCGAGGCAGCGGAAGCCTGCTACCCCGGCTTTCACCAGTGCCGAAATCCGCTGACGCCATTCCTCCAGATGCCGATAGGTCTGGTCGCTCGGTGAAAGATCGATCGTCTGCGCGCAATTTTCGTCTGGAGGGACACGGGGGTCGGCCACAGCGGGATCGCTCTCCCGATCCTGCCGTGCCACACGATCGATGACGAGATCCAGCATGAGCCGCAGGCCGCTCTCGCCGGCTGCTGTGGCCAGCCCACGGAGCGTTTCTGTCACATCCTCGCCGAGCCCGAGCGCCGGGTCGATCCGATCGACGTTCCTGGGAACGAATACGCTGGAATGCGGTGCCCTCTCGAAGAGCGGTGCAGTCAGCACCGTGTCGAAGCCGAGCCCCGAGGCGTGCCTGAAGGTTTCGCGCCACGCTTCCATGCCATTCAGTTGCAGGGGGTGGACGTAGTAGATCCGGGATGGATGCGTGAGGCGTGATGCCGGCGCATCGATTCTGGACAGCGAATTCATGGCTGGAGCCCCCTACATTAGCGCTGATCGCTAAACGGCCAGCCCCCGGCCTTGTTCCGTCCGGCGCAGTGTCCTGAACCGACGGTCTGATCGGAGGACGGATTAGCGGTCGCGAGTATCATGGCGGAGCCCGTTCCCTCACTCAAGATCGTCCGATGGAGTGATTTCACCATTGGTCGGCGGGGTAGCCGGGGAGACCACCACGCCCTCCCGCGGCTCCTGCGGAGCGTTTTCCAGTGGAATGATACTGAAGATCATTGCGAGTAGGGCCAGAGCCATGGCGAGAAGAACAAACCGCGTGAACCAGATGTTCATCTCTCGGCTCAGATCCGTTCAATGAGGCTGGTGGGCATAGAACCCTTCATGTCCTGTTTTCCTATCCATAGGTACAACGAGCGCTCCACGATGTGGTTCCTGAGCATAATTCAAGCAGCGAACCGGGTAGAACGGACTAGAAAACCCAGTCAGGTGCGGTCGGATCGCCCATCGCCGTTTGCCAAGCCGATGCCATGCGATTGTCATCGCGGCAGGAAGGGTTATAACCCGATTACAAGAATAATACGGGAATGGGTATGTTTCGGCGGGCAGGGCTAACCGAGATCGATTTGAACTTGCTGTTCAATCTGTCTCCCAATCCATACGTGCTGCTGGACAGCGGACTGCGCATCGTGGGGATGAACGAGGCCTATCTGAGGGCGACCATGCGCACAGAAGAGGCGATCCTCGGACGCAGCATGTTCGACGCCTTTCCGAGCGATCCGGAATCGCCCTCCGGAAAGATGCTTCGCCAGTCCTTTGCCCGCGTGCTCGATACGGGGAAAATCGACCAGCTCTCGCTCATTCCCTATCCGATCCCTGGTCCCGACGGCGTGATGGAGGAGCGTTACTGGAGCGCCACGAACACCCCGATCAAGAAGGCTGAGGGGCGAATCGAGTTCATCCTTCAGCACACCGTCGACGTTACCGAGCTTCATCGGCTGCGCCAGGCCGCGGACGGCAATGGGGACTGGAAGATACAGTCCGCCGTGCTTGAGCGGGCGGACGCAGTGGAGGGGCGCAACAGGGCTTTGGGGGAAGAGCGGGAATACCTGCGCAATCTTTTCGAACAGGCGCCGGGCTTCATGGCGGTGCTGCGTGAGCCGGGCCACATCTTCACCATCGCCAACAAGGCCTACCGCGAAATGGTCGG
>DASUPM010000151.1:0-3640 GCA_036281095.1 Pseudorhizobium sp. | reverse complement strand
AGCGGCCCGACCTCGTCATCATCGATTCCATCCAGACGCTGTGGAGCGATACCGCCGATTCCGCACCCGGAACCGTGACGCAGGTACGCACCGGCGTGCAGGCGATGATCCGCTTCGCCAAGCAGACGGGCGCGGCCATGGTGCTGGTCGGCCACGTGACCAAGGAAGGGCAGATCGCCGGTCCGCGCGTGGTGGAGCACATGGTCGATGCCGTCCTTTATTTCGAAGGCGACCGCGGCCACCACTACCGCATCCTGCGCACCGTGAAGAACCGCTTCGGCCCGACAGACGAAATCGGCGTCTTCGAGATGTCCGACAAAGGGCTGCGGGAGGTGAGCAATCCGTCCGAACTGTTTCTCGGCGAGCGCAATGCAAAGTCGCCGGGAGCGGCCGTGTTCGCCGGCATGGAGGGAACCCGCCCCGTGCTGGTGGAGGTACAGGCGCTCGTGGCCCCCACCTCGCTCGGTACGCCGCGCCGCGCCGTCGTCGGCTGGGACTCCTCGCGGCTCGCGATGATTCTCGCCGTGCTGGAGGCTCATTGCGGCGTCCGGCTTGGTCAGCACGACGTCTACCTGAACGTTGCCGGCGGATACCGGATTTCCGAGCCCGCGGCCGACCTTGCCATCGCCTCGGCCCTCGTCTCCTCGCTTGCCGGCACGGCACTCCCGGCGGACTGCGTCTACTTCGGCGAAATCAGCCTGTCGGGGGCGGTTCGCCCGGTTTCGCAGACGGCGCAGCGGTTGAAGGAAGCCGAAAAGCTCGGCTTCGCAGGCGCGCTCCTGCCGGCGAGTTCAGCCGAATTGCCGAAATCCTCCAACGGCCGCTGGACCGAGATCGAGGATCTTCCGGATCTCGTCAGCCGGATCGCAGGCTCGTCGGCCCGGCTTGCGAAACCTCAGGAAGACGATTGATCTTCCGTTACCCGATAGGCTGTTGTAAGAGACTGCCGGAATACGGGGGGCCGCGGCATTGCGGCCGAGTCTTGGAGTACCTCTTATATGCCCATCACGATCTTCGACGGCATCGTCATCGGCGTCACGCTGTTTTCCGCCGTGCTCGCCATGGTGCGAGGCTTCTCCCGCGAGGTGCTGTCGATCGCAAGCTGGGTCGGCTCCGTCGCGGCGGCCTATTACCTTTACCCCCTGCTCGTCCCCTACGCGCAGAGCTACACGACCGACGACCGGATCGCGATTGCGGCCTCCGCCGGCATCATCTTCATCGTCGCGCTGATCCTGATTTCCTTCATCACATCGCGGATCGCCGACTTCATCATAGACAGCCGCATCGGTGCGCTCGACCGCACGCTCGGGTTCCTGTTCGGGGCCGCGCGCGGTATCCTGCTGCTCGTCGTCGCCGTCGCCTTCTGGAACTGGCTGGTCGACGTCCGCTCGCAGCCTGACTGGGTACGCCAGGCCAAGTCGAAGCCGTTCCTCGACACGATGGTCGGCCGCCTGGAATCGGTTCTGCCGGAAGACATCGAGCCGCAGATCCGCGCGCGCATCACCGGTCAGGAGGAGGCACCGGCTGACGGAACGCCTGCGCAGGAACAGCCGCCTGCGGAGGGTGCACCACCCGCAGATGCGCCTGCGACAAATAATTGACGTTTTCTCACGCTTGATGCGCGGGCAGGCATCACCATTTGTGCTAATATTCGAGAATTCAAAGGAAACGGGCTGGCAGCGGGAGATCTGAGCTCCCCGCCGGCTCTTCCATTTCCGGAAGGCAGGACCCGCAGATGAATGAGCCGGTTTCGCAGACGATCGCCGACGAGCTTGATGGTGACACGCTTCACGAGGAATGCGGCGTCTTCGGCATCCTCGGCCATCCGGACGCCGCCGCTCTGACGGCGCTTGGCCTGCACGCTCTCCAGCACCGCGGCCAGGAAGCCGCCGGCATCGTCTCCTTCGACGGCACCCGCTTCCATTCCGAACGCCGCATGGGCCTTGTCGGCGACCACTACACGGACCCGGCGACACTGGCGAAGCTGCCCGGCACCATCTCCATCGGCCATGTCCGCTACTCGACCACCGGGGAAGTGGCCTTGCGCAACGTCCAGCCGCTGTTCGCCGAGTTGGAAGTCGGCGGCATTGCGGTTGCCCACAACGGCAACTTCACCAACGGACTGACGCTTCGCCGCCAGTTGATCGCCGGCGGCGCCATCTGTCAGTCGACCTCCGATACCGAGGTCGTCCTGCACCTCATCGCCCGGTCCCGCTACACGTCCACCGCCGACCGCTTCATCGACGCGATCCGGCAGATGGAAGGCGGCTATTCGATGCTCGCCATGACGCGGACCAAGCTGATCGCGGCGCGCGATCCCACCGGCATCCGGCCGCTGGTGATGGGCGAACTCGACGGCAAGCCGATCTTCTGCTCGGAGACCTGCGCACTCGACATCATCGGCGCGAAGTATATCCGCGACGTCGAGAACGGCGAAGTCGTCATCTGCGAGATCCAGCCGGACGGCTCGATCGAGATCGATGCCCGCAAACCCGGCAACCAGCAGCCGGAACGCCTCTGCCTGTTCGAATACGTCTATTTCGCCCGGCCCGACTCGGTGGTCGGCGGCCGATCGGTCTATGTGGCGCGCAAGAACATGGGCATCAACCTTGCAAAGGAAGCGCCGGTCGATGCCGATGTCGTCGTGCCGGTTCCCGACGGCGGCACGCCGGCGGCGCTGGGATTTGCCCAG
Organism: Pseudorhizobium sp.; assembly: GCA_036281095.1. Classification (GTDB taxonomy): domain Bacteria; phylum Pseudomonadota; class Alphaproteobacteria; order Rhizobiales; family Rhizobiaceae; genus Neorhizobium. The sequence goes on along the minus strand of DASUPM010000151.1, from coordinate 948 downwards.
GAGAGCGGCATTCCGTTCGAATACGGCATCATCCGCAACCACTATGTCGGCCGGACCTTCATCGAGCCTACGCAGCAGATCCGCGCCTTCGGCGTCAAGCTGAAGCATTCGGCCAACCGGGCGATGATCGAGGGCAAGCGCGTCGTGCTGGTCGATGATTCGATCGTGCGCGGCACCACCTCGCTGAAGATCGTGCAGATGATCCGAGACGCGGGCGCGAAGGAAGTCCATATCCGCGTCGCGAGCCCGATGATCTACTATCCCGATTTCTACGGCATCGACACGCCCGATGCGGAGAAGCTGCTCGCCAACCAATACGACAGCCTGCAGGCCATGTGCGAATATATCCGCGCGGATTCGCTGGAGTTCCTGTCGATAGACGGCCTTTACCGCGCCGTCGGGGGCGAGCCGCGCAACCCGGCCCGCCCGCAGTTCACCGACCACTACTTCACCGGCGACTATCCGACGCGCCTCCTCGACAAGGACGGTGAAGCCATGGGCAACAAGATCTCGATGCTGGCGAGCAACGGCTGAGCCGCGGCAACTCGCCTGTTTCCATCCCCCCTCAAAGGCTTTAGAAGGCTGCGGCGACGCGGCCTTTTTCGTGTCGCTGGAGAAACGGGACGGAAGATGGACATCAATCTCAGGGACAGGATCGCGCTGGTAACGGGCGCATCGCGCGGCATCGGCTACTTCACCGCGCTGGAGCTTGCGAAAGCCGGTGCCCACGTGATCGCCTGCGCCCGCACCGTCGGCGGGCTCGAGGAGCTTGACGACGCCATCAAGGCCGCGGGCGGCTCGGCGACGCTGGTGCCGTTCGACCTGACCGACATGGCTGCGATCGACCGCCTGGGGGCCTCCATATTCGAACGCTGGGGCAAGCTCGACATCCTCGTCGCCAATGCTGGCATCCTGGGCGTGATCTCGCCGGTCGGGCATGTCGAGGCG
>DASUPM010000150.1:0-2411 GCA_036281095.1 Pseudorhizobium sp. | reverse complement strand
TGCCGGACGACCGCGGCAGGGATGCGGACGTCGGCCCGGACTGAGTGCGACGCCATGGCGCTTGCCAGTCCCAGCCTCCCGCACTACAGCGGCGGGAGTTTCGAGCCGGGAATACCTGCATGTCGGGCGACACCATCACCTTGTATGAAGCGATCGGCGGCGAGCGCACGGTGCGTGCGCTGACGCGTCGCTTCTATGAACTCATGGATACGCTTCCGGAGGCGGCGCATTGCCGCGCCGTGCATCCCCCAAGCCTTCAGGGAAGCGAGGCGAAGCTCTACGACTACCTCACCGGCTATCTCGGCGGGCCTCCCGTCTATGTCGAAAAATACGGCCATCCGCGTCTGCGCTCGCGGCACTTTGCGGCCCCGATCGGACCCCAGGAAACCGCCGAATGGCTGCTCTGCTTCCGCCGCGCGCTCGACGAGACCGTGGACAGCCCGGACCTGCGGGAGATCATTTGGGCCCCGGTCGAGCGGCTCGCCTTTCACATGCAGAACAGGGAATAGGCGGATGGAAAGACTCGCGAAAACGCGCCCGTTGATCCTGTTTCTGAGCGGAATCCTGGGCGCAACCGGGGTGGCACTTGCGGCAGCGGCGAGCCACGGCCCGGACACACGGCTGCTCGGCTCGGCCTCCACCATGTGTCTCGTCCACGCACCGGCACTGATCGCACTCCATGCCGCTTACCGGCAGATCCGTACTGCCACGCTCGCGGCACTGCTGATCTCGTTCGGAACGCTGCTGTTCGCGAGCGACCTTCTGGCGCGTCATTTCCTCGGCAGCGGCCTCTTTCCGATGGCGGCTCCGACGGGCGGCACGACCATGATCCTCGGCTGGCTGGTCGTCGCCGTCGGCGCTTTCTTCAGAGCCAAGACGTAAGGCGCGTCAGCGCCGGAAGGCAAGTACCTTGCCGGGTGCCACGGGCAGGCTGTCGCCCGACGGTTCGCGGCGATCTGGAGGGAAAGTCACGACATTCGTCGTATCGTGAACCGGTTCTGTCCGCGTCAGCAGCGCGTAGAGTTCCGGGACAAGCCCGTCGCCATTCTGCTCGGCCAGTTTGTGGAGCCCGATGAACAGGCTCGCATCAGGACGTTCTTCTCTCATCATTCCGTTCCTTCATGGTCTGCAGCGCGCGCTCCAGACTGGACTTGGAGCCGTTGCGCAGCGGGATGAAGGTCTTTCCGAACTTCTTGCATCCGGTCTTCACCCTGAGACACGCATCGTGGCTGATACAGTCGATGGGGCAGAAGACGCAGTCGACCGACGGCAGCACCGTATCGATGCGCGACACGGCTTCCCTCAAACCGCCGTCGTGGTGGATGAGTTCCGCGCCGTGGCGGCTGGCGATTTCGCGCAGGTGAGCCACTTGGCAATCGCGACCGCCGACATAAAGGAAACTGCGGACGTCGATGGCGCCCTGCCCGGCGGCCGGCCCTGTGGAGGCTTCACGGCCACCGTCTCCGCCCGACCCGTTGCCGGCAGGCTTGCGTTTCTGCTTCTTCGCCATGATGTCGTCCCGCTTGTGAATCGAGGCTCCGCCCCTTTGATCGCGGGCACCTTATTTAACTTGATTTTCCCAGTAAAGATTAAAGTTGACAGTTATCGTCATGTTTTTTGGCTCGCCTGCGCTGCAAAGTTTTACCGTTTGATAAATTTTTGGGCTGTGGTAGCCTGTGTCCAATAGTTGTCCATAAATATAAAGAGGGAACTCAGATGGAACGACTGGGAAGCGGGATTCAGGCTGGCCGCCTGATGCCCGGCGATTACGCATCCAATTTTTCCGACCTTCACCCCCGACTCGACAAGCACGAGGCGCTGGTTGCCGCCGACCGCTGCTACTTCTGCTACGACGCGCCGTGCATGACGGCCTGTCCCACCGCCATCGATATCCCGCTGTTCATCCGGCAGATATCGACAGGCAATCCCCTCGGCTCCGCCAGAACCATCTTCGACCAGAATATCCTCGGCGGCATGTGCGCCCGCGTCTGTCCCACCGAGACCCTGTGTGAGCAGGCCTGCGTGCGCAATACAGCCGAGGATCGTCCGGTGGAGATCGGCAGGCTGCAGCGCTACGCCACCGACATCGCCATGGAGACCGGGCAACAATTCTACAGCCGCGCGGCCTCGAGCCACCGCCGCGTCGCCGTCGTGGGGGCCGGCCCCGCGGGACTGGCCTGCGCCCACCGCCTGTCGATGCACGGCCACGACGTCATCATCTTCGATGCCCGCGAAAAGGCCGGAGGCCTCAACGAGTACGGCATCGCCACCTACAAGACGACCGACGAATTCGCCGGGCGGGAGGTCGATTACGTGACGGCCATCGGCGGCATCGAGATCCGCACCGGGCAGATGCTCGGCCGCGATTTCACCCTCGGCGAACTCACCGCCAACTTCGACGCCGTCTTTCT
>DASUPM010000149.1:0-12634 GCA_036281095.1 Pseudorhizobium sp. | reverse complement strand
TCATCGGCATATGGTGGCCATGCTGCTCCATGGCCCCAATCGGAAGCAGGATAGGCGTGCCACCGTCACTTACGCGGGCATGATAATCCGGCCAGGAAAGCTCGGCGGCGAAAACTGTCTCCTGAGGCACCGTCATCTCCCAAAAACACCTTGCAGCTTCATTTTTGGGAGGAACTTGATGATTTGAGAAATTTATATTTATGATCCGGCCATGAGGAATTGAAATCCATGCGCAACATCATCAATTTTCAGACCGACCTGCTGCGCACCTTCGTATCGGTGATCGATCTGGGGGCGTACACCAAGGCGGGTGAGGTGCTTGGACGAACGCAGCCGGCGATCTCGCTGCAGATACGGCGTCTCGAGGAACTCGTGGGCGCTCCGCTCATCAGGCAGGTCGGCCGGACGCTGATGCTGACCGGCGAGGGCGAGATGCTCTTGAGTTACGCCCGTGAAATATTGCGGCTCAACGACGAAGCGGCATCCTATTTCAATCGTGCAAAAATATCGGGGGTGCTGCGTGTCGGCCTTCCGAACGATTACGCCGTGGCGTTTCTCCAAGGAGTCATCACCGAGTACACACGCACGCAACCGGAAATTTCGCTGGAAATTTACTGCGGTTGGAGTGCCGAAATCCTCGACCGGCTGCGCATTGACGAACTGGATTTGGCTATTGCCATGGTCAATAACGAGCAGGCCCAGTATCTCTCGCGGTCGTGGATTGAGAGACCGGTCTGGGCCGCGTCGCAGACGGCGGCCTTCAATACCGCGGAAAGTATCCCCCTTGCCGCCCATCCGGAAGGCTGTGCTTACCGTGCGCGGATGATCCAGTCCCTCGATGCCGCAAAGATCCGCTGGCGCGTCGCCTACACCGGTCCTGGTATCTCCGGGCTGCAGAACGCCGTCATCAACGGTCTAGGGGTGAGCGCACTTACTCGCTACACGATGCTTCCGGGGATGCGTGAACTCAAGGAAGCCGACGGGTTTCCGTCAATGGCAGAAATCCGAGTTGGCCTGTTCTACAAGCATCCTCGCCTTTCGGATGCCGGGATTCGCCTGATCAATCACATCATTGCGCGTCTTGATGATGCGGGCGTGTCCAGCGACCCGATGCACGGCCAGACGATGCTCGAACGGCAATAAGCGCTGCAAATGTCAAAATTACTATAATTAATTTTCCAAATGCATCCGCTCTACATACGCTGGCGCCAATAACAATGAAAGGGGACCATGATGACTTTCAAGGACGCACAGTCGCGGCCTTCGTCTCGCCGTGAGGTTCTTAAGGGCGCGAGCATCCTAGGCGGCGGTGTTCTTGCCCTGCCTTACCTGAGCAGGCTGGCCTTCGCGGCCCCCGTCGAGCTGACCATGTTGGCTTGGTACGGCCATGCAGAACCCGACATGGTCGCCGAATTCGAGGCGGAGAACAACGTCAAGTTCAAGCCGAAATACTATACGGGCGGCGACAACATGCTCGGCCTCATTGCTCAATCACCACCCGGAACATTCGATATCATTCTCTCTGATGCGGAGTATGTGCAGCAGCTCAACGCTGCCGGCTATATCGAGAAGCTTGATCCTGCCGACTATCCCTTCGATGACTTCTTTCCCGAATTCCAGAAATTTCCTGGCCACTGGGTTGGCGATGAACTCTATTCGGTGATCACCCGCTTCGGCTTTCTTGGCGTCGCGTACAACACGGATGCGATCTCGGAAAAAGAGGCTTCGACATACAATGTCTATTGGTCGGAGAAGCTGAAGGGCAAGGTCGGGCATTTCGACTGGCACCTTCCAAACCTCGGCCAGATGAGCCTGCTGAACGGCAATGCCTCGCCCTACGACATTGACGAGGCCGCTTGGGAGGCGGTGCAGGAGAAGACCACGACGCTGCGTCCGCAGATCGGGGGCTTCTTCGATTATGGCGGCACGTTCTCCTCGCTGCAGAACGGCCAGATGTTGGCCATGGCCGGCATCGGCGATTGGATCACCGGCACGCTGGAGCGTAACGGTGCCAAGGTACGCAGTGTCATTCCCGAAGAGGGCGGACTGCAGTTCACCGAATCCTTCTCAATCGGCAAGGGATCGACCAAGGCGGACCTCGCCAAGAAATGGATTCAGTACATCACTTCGGCAAAAGGCCAGGTGAAATCGGCCAACATGGCGGCCTATCCCTGCCTTATCCCGAGCGAGAAGGGATGGGAGCTTCTGGCGAAGGAAACGCCCGAAGAGGCGAAACGGCAGGGGATGCTCCTCAACGAGCGCAATGCCATGGACCTGATCCGCGACGGCCGCATCCAGTATCGCCAATTGCCCGTACAGCAAAGCCTCGAGGACTGGAACGACTTCTGGTCGGAGTACAAGGGCTCCTGAGTTGCAGAGCCATTGATGCTCGGGCATCGTGAGCGCCCTGGGGTAAGCTCGTCGGGTTCCCCAGGAAGCAATCCCAAGCGCTTCGTTCATGCGCGTCGCGCCCACCGATACGGACCTAGGTGATGCGGAAATCGTTCAAACTTTATGGCTTGACCTTTTCGCTGCCGATCGTCGTGTGGCAGGTCCTGTTCTTCTTGGCTCCCCTCGTCTTCCTTGTCGCCCTTAGCTTCTGGATGGTCAGAAACTTCCGGATGGAGCCGGATTTCGATACCGCCAACTGGCTACGGATGCTCGGCCGCGAGGTCTTCTGGGATGCCTATCTTCGCACGTTCGGGCTGGCTTCGGCGGCTGCCGTCATCACCAGCGTTCTTGCCTTCCCCTGCGCCTATGCGATTTCATTCAAGCTGTCCGAGACGGCCCGGCGGTGGGCGATCTTCCTGATGGTGATCCCCTTCTTCACGAGCTATCTGGTCCGGGTTTATTCCTGGCAAATATTTCTTTCCGACAACGGCATACTCAACGCGCTGTTCGCAAAGGTCGGGCTGGGACCGTATGGCATGCTCAATTCCAACTTCGGGACCATGATCGGTTACCTGACGCTGAGCTTTCCTCTCGTCGTCCTCCTTCAATTGTTCAGCCTCATCTTCGTGGACAAGACCCTGATCGAGGCAGCGCACAACATGCGCTGTGGCCGACTGCGCACGGTCTTCGAGGTTATCGTACCGTCGGCAAGGGTCGGGCTGGTGGTCGCCGCGCTGTTCTGCTTCATTCTGACGTTCGGGGATTTCGTCAGTCCGCTCTATTTGGGAGGTGGTGATCCGCCGACGCTATCGATCCTGATCACCGATACCACCAAGTCCGGGCAGCAATGGCCACGGGCCGCCGTGATCGCGCTGATGATGATCGCAACATTGCTGGCCGTCGCCTTCGCAGCCATTGGCTATGCCTACAAGGAGCGGGGAAGATGAACGATTTCAATCGGAGCCGCCTGATCGACTGGACTCTCAAGTTCTATGTGCTTCTGGCATTTGCCTTCATCTTCGCGCCGATCGCGGCAAGTTTCGTATTTTCCTTCAACGTGGATCGGTTTCCGTCACTCCCGCTCGGCGGATTTTCGACAACGTGGTACGAGGCGGTCATCGCTGATCCGCTCGTCTGGGAGGGTTTGCTCAATACCGTCATCGTCGGGATCGTTGTATCGGTGGTTTCTACGGCGATCGGCTTCGGTGCTGCCTATACGGATTACCGATACAGGTTCATAGGCAAGACCTTCTATCTCGCGCTCGCGCTTCTGCCGCCAACGATACCGGTCGTCATCTTCGGCCTTGCCATGCTTGCCTTCCTGTCGACCGTCAATCTTTCGGGTGGCATCCATTCGGTCATCATCGCCCACGTCGTCATGTGCGCGCCTTTTGCCATGGCCATTGTTCGCCTCAGGCTGTCGCAGATGGATCCCGCACTGGAGCCGGCTGCGTGGAATCTCGGCGCGTCAGAGTGGAAGGCGATGCGACACATTATCATTCCGTTCTGCAAGCCGGCGATTTTCGCGGCCCTGTTCATCACAATGGCCGTCTCCTTTGATGAGTTTGCCGTTGCGTGGTTCGTTTCCGGTCTTAACGAAACCTTGCCCGTAAAAGTCCTCGGCTTCCTTCAGGGACAGGTTAGTCCACGCATCAATGTGATCGGCACCTTCGTCTTCGTCGTCTCGATGACGCTGGTCGTGCTTGCCCAGGTTCTTCTTATGAAACGCAGTGTCCCTCCGAAGGGGGCTGCAATGCCAGCCGGAGTCCTGCTCACATGACTGATCAACCCCTTGTCGTCTTCGACGGCGTCGTCAAGCGCTTCGGTACGTTTACCGCCGTCGAAAAGTTGAACATGGAGATCCGCAAAGGCGAGTTTCTCGCCATCATGGGATCGAGTGGCTGCGGCAAGACGACGACCTTGCGCATGCTGGCCGGGTTGGAAGCTCCCACTAAAGGTGAGATTCGTCTTGCCGGCAAGCGCATCAACGACCTGCCCACCTGGAAGCGAGACACACCGATGGTATGGCAGAGCCTCGCGCTGTTTCCGTTCCTGACGGTTCGGGAAAATGTGGAGTTCAGCCTGCGCATGCGCGGGATCGAGAAATCGGAACGTCGCCGCCGTGTCGATACATGGCTGGAGCGTCTGCAGATTACAGAATTCGCAGACCGGAACGTGGGGCACCTGTCAGGCGGCCAGCGTCAACGGGTGGCACTTGCCCGCTCGCTGGTGACGGAGCCGGAAATTCTCCTGCTCGACGAACCGCTGTCAGCACTCGATGCACACCTCAAGGTGCGCATGCAGACGGTGCTTTCAAATCTGCAGCGAGAGCTTGGCATCACTTTCGTCTATGTCACGCACAGCCAGTCGGAAGCATTCTCCATGGCCGATCGCGTCGTCATTATGAGCCGCGGCCGGATCGAGCAGGTCGGCAACCCGCAGGAGATCTATCGAGCTCCACGGACCCGGTTCGTTGCCGAGTTCCTCGGATCCTCGAATATTTTCACCGGCAACGTGTCCTACGTGAACGGCAGATCCCTGAAGGTCGCGACTCCAGCGGGAGAGTTCATCGTCCTGCCGAACGCGACAAGGCCTCTCTCCAAAGGGGACAGAGCAACGTTCGTGATATCGGATGATCGCGTCCATTTGAGCAACGAACCGCCGGCGGACGGTTTCAATGGTCTTCAGGCTAAGGTCGTCGGGGAAGAGTTCATCGGCGCCACGGCCGTCATCCACTTGGAGGGGACTGATAACATCGAGATTAAGGCGCAGAGAAGCCACGAGGAACTCGAACAGCTTAATTTGGTGCCCGGTGCCAAGGTTTGGGTGTCATGGCGTCCGGATTTTACACATCTCCTACCCGGAGATTGACGAGAACTGGACGAAAGATGCCACGCCTGCGCTATCCCGCCAACGATTGGTGGCTATAGAGCATGGAAAGGCCCGCGGCATCGGTCGGATCCGGGAGATCGTGTATTGTTGCCTCTGCACCGTCTGGAACGGCGCAGGCAGTAACGACAACCTCTGAACGAGCAACAGAATGAACCAAAGTCCGGAATCACCGAAAACCAAGCGGTTGAGAATTGGCTTCGTGCTCTCCCGATCGTTCACCCTCTCGGCTTTCGCGCTGTTTGTCGATACGCTCCGGCTGGCAAGTGACGAATCCGATAAGTCTGGGCGAGTATTGGCGGACTGGCAGGTATTGGGTAGTACTCGTCACCTGATCACCTCCAGTTGCGGCGTCCAGGTTGCCCCGACCTCGGACTTCGTTGATCCGTCTCAGTTCGACTACATCGTGGTCGTGGGCGGCTTGTTGAACAGCGAGCATCCGGTGGATGATCGGACGGTCGCTTATTTAATGGGAGCCGCTGCCAAGAGGGTGACGCTCATCGGCGTGTGCACCGGGACCTTCATTCTCGCCGACATTGGATTGATGAAGCATCACCAGACCTGCGTGAGCTGGCTCCACTATCAGGCCTTCCGTGAACGCTTCCCGGATCTCGATGTTCGTGCCGACCGTATCTTCAACCTCAGCCGGGACAGAGGATCTTGCGCTGGCGGGAGCAGCGCGGCGGACATGGCCGCAACGATCGTCAGGCGGCACATCAGCAAACAAGCTGAGCGCAACGCGCTTGACGTGTTGCAGATCGGCAAGGCCCGCAGCGCTTGGGACATTCAGCCGCGCCAGCCGCTTTCTCTTGACTGTCAGGACCCACGGCTTCGGGCTGTCCTCATCATGATGGAGGGCCATATCGACAGCATGATCCCCATTGAGGATCTAGCCGCCTCCGTCGGCCTCTCGCGAAGACAGCTCGAGCGCCTTTTTCTGCGAAACACCAAGAGCTCGCCCGGCAGCATCTACAGGAAGATCCGCATGGAGCGTGCCAAGCACCTTCTGGTGCAAACGAAAGCGCCCATGATAGAGATCGCATTGGAGATCGGCTTCGATAGCGCCTCGTATTTCTCGAAAGCCTTCCGACAGATCTACGGTTACTCGCCCTCGGATTACAGGGCCTCCGTCTCCGGCTGAACTCATGGCGCGGGCCTGACGGCCATCCTGGCGATGCACGTCTGCTGCGCGACGGCTGTCACCTTGAAGGGGTGGCGTCCGATGAGACCCGATCAACGGCTTGGAAAGGGAAGAGCCTTGGCGGGTAATCCAGGCGCCCCAGCCAAGCCCCCAATTTCATGACGCCGCCATGTCCCGCTCGCCCTTTAGGGTTCAAACGGTCCCTCTTCGGCAGAGACAATGTCGGATGAGTTCTACGACAGCGAGCGGCAGAGGCTGCCCCGGCGGGGGATCAGCTTGGCGCTTTCTTCTCGACAAGAACCTCGCCTATCTGCTCCGGCGGCAAAGGCCGGGACATCAGGTAGCCTTGCATGCGAGAGGTGTTCTGCAAGCCGGAACGGCGCGGCCAGGGTCGCGCCGAAAGCCTACCCCACCGTCAGCCGCCGACCCTCTTCGTCGAGCACCTGTTCGCCGTCTTCCTTGTAGAAGGTGCCGGTGAAGGCATCGGGCAGGATGTCGAGGACGAGTTCGGAGGGGCGCGCGAGCCGCGTTCCGAGCGGGGTTGTCACGAAGGGACGGTTGATGAGGATGGGATGCTCCAGCATTGCCGAAAGGAGTTCCTCGTCCGTCAGTTGCGGATCGTCGAGACCGAGGTCCGCATGAGGAGTGCCTTTCTCCCGGATCGCCTGTCGGACCGTCAGGCCGGCCTCCGCGATCATCTTCGCTAGTCCGTCTCGGCTCGGCGGCGTCTTCAGATATTCCACCACCGTCGGTTCTATCCCCGCAGCGCGGATCAGGGCGAGCGTGTTGCGGGAGGTTCCGCAGTCCGGGTTGTGATAGATGGTGGCATCCATGGTCAGATCCTTGTCGGAACGGTGTTGCGGGAGACGGCCGGGGCTCTCTCGTACCAGTCCTTGGAGCGGTTCACGATCCAGACGACCGAGAGCATGACCGGGACTTCGATCAGGACGCCGACCACGGTTGCCAGCGCCGCGCCGGACTGGAAGCCGAAGAGGCTGATGGCGGCTGCCACTGCAAGCTCGAAGAAATTGCTCGCCCCGATCAGCGCGGACGGCCCGGCCACGCAATGGCGCTCCCCCGACATCCGGTTGAGAAGATAGGCAAGACCCGAGTTGAGGTAGACCTGGATGAGGATCGGCACGGCAAGCAGCGCAATGATCGTCGGTTGCGCGACGATCTGCTCTCCCTGGAAGGCGAACAGAAGCACGAGCGTTGCAAGCAGCGCGACGAGCGAAAGCGGCTGCAGCTTCGCCAGCAGGCCGTCGAGAGCCTCCGTCGAGCCGTCGGCCGTAAGGCGGGTGCGCAGGATCTGGGCGATGATCACCGGCACGACGATGTAGAGAGCGACGGAAAGAACCAGTGTATCCCATGGCACGGTGATGGCCGAAAGGCCGAGCAGCAGCGCCACGATGGGGGCGAAGGCGACGACCATGATCGCGTCGTTCAGCGCGACCTGGGACAATGTGAACAGCGGCTCGCCGCGTGTCAGGTTCGACCAGACGAAGACCATTGCCGTGCAGGGGGCGGCCGCAAGGATGATGAGGCCGGCAATGTACGAGTCGATCTGCCCGGCCGGCAGATAGGGGCGGAAGAGCCAGCCGATGAAAAGCCATCCGAGCACCGCCATGGAGAACGGCTTGACGGCCCAGTTGATGAACAGCGTGACGCCGATCCCCCGCCAGTAGGCGCCCACTCGCGACAGCGACCGGAAATCGATCTTGATGAGCATGGGGATGATCATCAGCCATATCAGCACGGCGACGGGAATGTTCACCTTGGCGATCTCGGCCGCGCCGATCACACGGAAGACGCCCGGCATCATGTGGCCGAGCGCCACGCCGGCGACGATGCAGAGGAAGACCCAGACGCTGAGGTAGCGCTCGAACATGGACATCAGGCACTCTCTCCTTTCGGCATCGACGAGCCTTCCATCGTACCGATCTGCCTCAGCTTCGTCTCGAGCGCCATCCGGTCGATCGATTCCAGCGGCAGGCTTGCGAAGGCGGTGATACGGTTTTTCAGGAACCGCGCGCCCTGTGCGAAGGCGCGCTGGATGTCGGCCTCGGATCCGAGGACCGCTGCAGGGTCCTCTATGCCCCAGTGGGCGGTCATCGGGTGTCCGATCCAGACCGGGCAGGCTTCGCCGGCGGCGCTGTCGCAGACGGTGAAGATGAAATCCATTTCGGGAGCGCCGGGTTGGGAGAAAACGTCCCAGCTCTTGGACGAGAAGCCGGTCGTGCGGTATCCCAGCCTGTCGAGTTCCTTCAGCGCATGCGGATTGACTTCGCCTTTGGGTTGGCTTCCAGCCGAAAAGGCTTTGAAGCGCCCGCCGCCCTCCTGGTCGAGGATCGCCTCGGCCAGGATCGACCGGGCGGAATTGCCGGTGCAAAGGAAAAGCACGTTGTAGATCTTTTCAGTCATGGTGAGATCCCGGCTGGGTTGGTCGCCTGTTGAGCTTCATGATTGGGTCGCCGTCCGGGCCCTGTTCCCGCCCCAAAAACCTCATGACGCCCGCGCCTCGCCGCAGCAGGGGGCGAGTTCGGCAATCACCGGAGCGCATAGTTCCGTGGCGCCGCCACAGCAGTCCTTGAGCAGGAAGAGCGTCAGATCGCGCAAGGTCGCCAGATCGGCCCGGTAGATGATCGACCTGCTCTGCCTTTCGCTCGTCACCAGGCCCGCCCGCGAAAGCGTGGCGAGATGGGCCGACATGGTGTTCTGGGGGGTATCCAGCAGGCGGGCGAGTTCTCCGGCCGCAATGCCGTCCGGCTCGTGGGCTACCAGATGCCTGAAGGTTTCAAGTCTGGTCGTCTGGGCCAGCGCGGCGAGCGCAGCAATCGCAGTGATACTATCCATAAATCCAGATTAATGGATATAAAGTTCATGTCAATGGTTGTCGTCCCCGGCAGACCGTTTCCTCTGGAGCATGAAGACAGCCCCGAGGCTCATCGCGGCCATGACGTACCACGTGATCGCATAGACGAGGTGGGGATTGCGGAAGCGGACCACCGTCATTCCGCCGACGGGCAGTCCGCCCGGATTGGGCGTCGCATCCGCGTCGATGAAGTAGGGAGCCACGTTCTGCAGGCCTTGTGCCGATGCGATTGCGGCGACGTCCCGGGAATACCAGCGGCCGCCGGCAGGATCGTTGGAACGCAGGAAGGCGCCGCCCGGCTCGCTCATCCGCAGGAGCCCCGTGACGCGAGCCGGCCCCTGCGTGGCGCCTTCGACGCGAAACGCAGGGTCGCGCTTGTCTGCAGGCAGGAAACCGCGGTTGACGAGGATGGTGCCGCCGTCGGTCTGGATGAGCGGCGTCAGCACCCAGAAACCGGCTCCAAGCTCCGTCACCGCTTGGACGAGGGTTTCCCGAGCATGATCGAATGTTCCTGTAGCGGTCACCTTCCGGTACTCATCCGCCGCGGCCGTCACGCCCGGCCAGTCGGGACGGGCAGGGGCGGGGACGGGCTCTGCGCCGATCCTTGCCTCGACGCGTTCGATCAGGTCGAGCTTCCAGAACAGCCGCTGGACCTGCCATGTGCCGAGCCCGAGGAAGACGACGGCAACCAGGAGCATCGCCCCCGTCAGGACGATGCGGGCGCCGGTCGGGCGCCCGTCCGTCCCGCCGCCGGCAATGGCATCGTCCGGCTTCATGTTCTCCGCCGGGCCCCGGTGCCGCTCACGGCATGTTCTTCATCATTTCCGGGGACATCGGCATCATGTTGACGTTGAGGTGATGCATGACCCAGAGCGACCCGACGAGCGCGATGCCGACGATGACGATCGTGAAGATCAGCGCCATCATCGTCCAGCCGCCTTCGGAGCGCGGATTCATGTGCAGGAAGCAGACCATGTGCACGACGATCTGTACGACGGCCAGCCCCATCACGAGGAATGCCGTCAGCATCTTGCTGTCGACCACCTCTCCCATGACGAGCCAGAAGGGGATGGCGGTCAGCACCACCGACAGCCAGAAGCCGATCATGTAGCCCTTGAAGGAGCCGTGGGCGGCCTCGTGGCCATGGCTGTGCCCGTGATGGGTGTCGCTCGCGCTTTCGTGCGACGGTGCTTGCGGGTGCGGGCTCATCCGAGGACTCCCATGAGGTAGACGAAGGAGAAGACGCCGATCCAGACGACGTCGAGGAAGTGCCAGAACATCGAGAGGCACATCAGGCGGCGCCTGTTTTCCGGGTTCAGGCCGCGTTTCGACACCTGCACCATCAGGGTGATCAGCCAGATGATGCCGAAGGTGACGTGCAGGCCGTGCGTCCCGACCAGCGTGAAGAAGGACGACAGGAAGGCCGAACGGGTCGGACCCGCGCCCTCATGGATCAGGTGGGCGAATTCGTAGAGTTCCAGCCCGAGGAAGGCCGCGCCGAAGACGCCGGTCACAGCAAGCCAGAACAGCGTCTCGGCCTTGGCGTTCCGCTCCATCTGCAGCATCGCGAAGCCGTAGGTGATGGAGGAAAAGAGCAGCATCGCCGTGTTGATGGCAACAAGCTGCAGGTCGAAGAGATCTGCCGGGGAGGGGCCCGCCGCATAGGAGCGCCCCAGAACGCCATGGGTGGCGAAGAGCACCGCGAAGATCAGGCAGTCGCTCATCAGGTAGAGCCAGAAGCCCAGCATGGTGCTGCCTTCCGGATGGTGCTCTTCCGTGAGGTAGAACTGCGGCGGCTCGGCGCCCGTGGTGTCGGTATGGACTTGGCTTTGGCTCATGATCTCAGGTCCGTTCGGCGAGCAGCTTCGAGCGCGCGTCCTCTGTCGCGGCAACGGTTTCGGCCGGAATGTGGAAGTCGCGGTTGTAGTTGAAGGTATGGCCGATCGCCACCGCGATCGTGGCTACGAAGGCGACGATCGCCAGCCACCAGATGTACCAGATGAGCGCGAAGGCGAGCACGACGCTGAGGCCGGCGAGGATGACGCCCGAACCGGTATTGCGCGGCATGTGGATCGGCTTGAAGCCGGTCAGCGGTCGCGTGTAGCCGCGGTTCTTCATGTCGTACCAGCTGTCGTGGTCGTGAACGACCGGCGTGAACGCGAAGTTGTAATCCGGCGGCGGCGAGGACGTGGACCATTCCAGCGTGCGGCCGTTCCACGGGTCGCCGGTCGTTTCCCGCAACTGGTCGCGGCGCAGGAACGAGACGACGAGCTGGATGATGAAGGAAGCGATGCCGAGCGCGATCAGGAAGGCGCCGAAGGCGGCGATGATGAACCAGATCTGCAAGGATGGATCCTCGAACTGGGAGACGCGGCGGGTAACGCCCATCAGGCCGAGCACGTAGAGCGGCATGAAGGCGACGAAGAAGCCGATCTGCCAGAACCAGAAGCTCATCTTGCCCCAGAAGGGATCGAGCTTGTAGCCGAAGGCTTTCGGCCACCAGTAGACCAGCCCCGCCATCAGGCCGAACAGCACGCCGCCGATGATGACGTTGTGGAAGTGGGCGATCAGGAAGAGCGAATTGTGCAGCACGAAGTCGGCCGGCGGAATGGCGAGCATGACGCCGGTCATGCCGCCGATGACGAAGGTCACCATGAAGCCGATGGTCCAGTACATCGGGACCTCGTAGCGTATGCGGCCGCGATACATGGTGAAGAGCCAGTTGAATATCTTCGCGCCCGTGGGGATCGAGATGATCATTGTGGTGATGCCGAAGAAGGCGTTGACCGATGCGCCGGCGCCCATGGTGAAGAAGTGGTGCAGCCAGACGAGGTAGGAAAGGATCATGATCACGCAGGTCGCGTAGACCATGGAGGCGTAGCCGAACAGGCGCTTGCCGCTGAAGGTCGCCACGACCTCGGAGAAGATGCCGAAGGCCGGCAGGATGAGGATGTAGACCTCCGGATGACCCCAGATCCAGATGAGGTTCACATACATCATCGGGTTGCCGCCGAGATCGTTGGTGAAGAAGTTCGTCCCGGCATAGCGGTCGAGCGACAGCAGCGCCAGCGTCGCGGTGAGGATCGGGAAGGTGGCGACGATCAGGATGTTGGTGCACAGCGTCGTCCAGGTGAAGACCGGCATCTTCATGAAGGTCATCCCCGGCGCGCGCATCTTGACGATGGTGGCGATCAGGTTGATGCCGGAAAGCGTCGTGCCGACTCCCGCCACCTGCAGGCCCCAGATGTAATAATCCACGCCGACGCCCGGACTGTAGTCCGCACCCGACAGCGGCGGATAGGCGAGCCAGCCGGTCCTGGCGAATTCGCCGACGAAGAGCG
>DASUPM010000148.1:0-2808 GCA_036281095.1 Pseudorhizobium sp. | reverse complement strand
CGTTCCCAAAAATTCATATGCCGCAAGAAGCGATCGAAGAGCTGCGCCGCCGGCTCGCTGCGACACGGTGGCCGGAGAAGGAAACGGTCTCCGATCAGTCGCAGGGCGTGCCGCTTGCGACAATGCAGAGCCTCGCGCGCTACTGGGCGACGGATTACGATTGGCGCAAGGCGGAAGCGAAGCTGAATGCCCTGCCGCAATTCATCACCAACATCGATGGGCTGGACATTCACTTCATCCACGTCCGGTCACGCGAGAAGAATGCGCTTCCGCTGATCATCACCCACGGCTGGCCCGGTTCCGTGCTCGAGCAGATTAAGCTCATCGGGCCGTTGACGGATCCAGTCGCGCACGGCGGGAAGGCCGAGGACGCGTTCGACGTGATCATCCCGTCGATGCCGGGCTACGGCTGTTCCGGCAAGCCGACCAGCACCGGCTGGGACCCCGAGCGCATGGCACGCGCCTGGGCCGAGCTGATGAAGCGCCTCGGCTACACCCGCTACGTCGCCCAGGGCGGCGACTGGGGTGCGTTCGTCGTCGATCAGATGGCTTTGCAGGCGCCCACGGGATTACTCGCCATCCACACCAACATGCCGGCCACTGTCCCGCCCGACGTCGACAAGGCGCTCCTGGCCGGCGCCCCGCCGCCGTCTGGTCTCTCGGCCGAGGAGACGCGCGCCTACGAGCAACTGGTCAAAACCTTCAAGCAGGTCGACTACGCAAGGCTGATGGGGTCGCGCCCCCAGACCTTGTACGGGATCGCGGATTCGCCTGTCGGCCTCGCCGCCTGGCTTCTCGATCACAATGATGCCGACGGCCAGCCGGCGGCGGCGGTCGCGTCGGCCCTGAATCGCACGAGCAGCGCCACGGGGGAACTTACCCGCGACGAGATCCTCGACAACATCACGCTTTATTGGCTGACGAACACAGGCGTCTCCGCGTCTCGACTCTATTGGGAATACAAGGGCGGCTTTTTCAACGCCAAAGGCGTCAAGACTCCGGTGGCGGTGACCGTCTTTCCGGGGGAGCAATATGAAGCTCCGCGAAGCTGGACCGAGCGCGCCTACCCAATGCTCATTTACTACAACCACGCGGCGAAAGGCGGCCACTTCGCCGCGTGGGAGCAGCCCGACATCTTCGCGAGGGAACTAAGAGCGGCATTTAAATCGCTGCGCTGAGCTCGAAGATCAGGAGAACAATCATGTCCGTACTGCATTCGGTGATTGGCAGGCGTCATCTCCTAGGGTCAATCCTGGTCGGAACGATCGGGGTGCTTCCGCCCGTAAGTGCCGCTCACGCGGAGACGCCGCCGCCTTCGCTCGGCGAGACCGCCCGGGTATGAGCGCCTGGATGGCGGCGGCCTTTTACGGCCTGCTGTCCGCATCGGGTCTGCTTGCCGGCGCCGTGGCCGGATTGTGGCTGCAGATGCGGCACCGGGCGATCGCTGCCGTCACTGCAGTCGGAGTGGGCCTACTGATCGCAGCCGCATCGCTCTACCTCATTTCGGGCGCGTTGGAGGCCGTCTCCGCAACCACCGCCGCCTCAGGCGCGCTCGCCGGCGCCGCGGCGTTCAGCCTAATCAACCTAGCGCTCCGGCGGTGGGAGGCGGAGAAGCGCAAACGGTGCGGCGGTTGCGTGCGACAGCCGAGCGAAGCCGACTTGCCCGGCAGCGGCCTCGCCATCGCGTTCGGCTCACTGCTCGATGCCGTGCCCGAGGCGCTGATCATCGGCGCGGCCGCGGCGGGTGGAGGCAAGGCACTGCCGCCGCTAGCGCTGATTGCCGCCTTCGCGCTCGCCAACTTTGCCGAGGGCCTGTCCAGTTCGGCCGGCATGCGCGACGCGGGGCGGAGCCGCCGCTACGTTCTTCTGCTCTGGACCGGCGCCACCCTCGTCTCGGCTGCGGCGGCGGTGCTCGGCTTTGCGCTCTTCACCGGCGGAAGCGTCGAGGGAGGCTGGCTCGAGGCGTTCGCGGCCGGAGCCCTGATTGCGCTGGTGGTGGAAACCATGGCGCCAGAGGCGGTTGCCGGCCAGCCGGGCTTCGCCGGGCTCCTGGCAATGCTGGGCTTCTCGGCGCTCCTGCTCGCGCTCGCAGGCTGAGATCTACCGTCATGCATCCCCCAGCGCGATCCGCGCCGTCCACGTCGGCCATGAGGAAGCGGACATGTTCATCGTCGGCATCAATGTCTGTTAAGTGCCAGAAGCGGACCTATGGGAAATTCCGACCGGACAAGTTGAGCCTACTGCGTGGGCGTTTCTTCCTTCATTCTTTTTAGGGCTGCGCCCGCCTTATCCGCGTAGGTCTTCGGCCAATTTGCAAAGTAGACTTGGGAAGTAGCGCTGTTAAAGCAATAGGTTTTGTGCGTGTCGGGATCGGTCCAGTTTATCGAGCAATCGGTGTGGATCAGAGCGCCAGCCATAAGCCCGACAGGATCATAATTGTGGAACTCACCATGCAAACCTTCCGGTGAGTATGACTTCCAAATCCCGAAATCGTTTGCGTGAGGGCGATCTCGCATGCTGCCCTCCGCAGCAAACATCGAGGTGGCACTAACCCCGAGAAAGGTTCCAGCTAAGACAATGCTTGCGACAAGTCTCATGGCTTATCTCCCTGGTCGTGGCTGAAATCCTAACATCGCTTCGGTGTTCCGCAAATTACAAATCCGTGAGCCGTTCTGAGGCGGGTTGACCCCGGGGCCGGTCGCGGCCAACGTCCGCTATGGGTCAGTAGCGAACCTCGGGCAGGCGATACCGGATGTCCGCTTCCTTTCCGGTGCCGATTTGCGCCTAGACCACACACGCCCAGGTCTT
>DASUPM010000147.1:0-3715 GCA_036281095.1 Pseudorhizobium sp. | reverse complement strand
GCGAAGGATCGCGTAGAACGGCCAGAAATACCATTCCGGAACGATATGGGCCGGGGTCTTCAGGGCATCCGCCGGAATGTAGTTGTCCGGATGGCCGAGATAGTTCGGCATGTAGAAGACGAACCACGCATAGGCGATCAGGAAGACCGACACGCCAAGCGCGTCCTTCAGCGTCGCATAGGGCGTGAAGGCGACGGTGTCCGTCTTCGTCTTCACTTCGACGCCGGTCGGGTTCGTCTGGCCGGTGACATGCAGTGCCCAGATATGCAGCACCACGACGCCGGCGATCATGAACGGCAGGAGGTAGTGCAGCGAGAAGAAGCGGTTCAGCGTCGGCTGATCGACGGCAAAGCCGCCGAGCAGGAACTGCTGGATCCACTCGCCGACCAGCGGGAAGGCCGAGAAGAAGCCGGTGATGACGGTCGCGCCCCAGAAGGACATCTGACCCCAGGGCAGAACGTAGCCCATGAAGCCGGTTGCCATCATCAGGAGGTAGATGACCACGCCGAGGATCCAGAGGATTTCGCGCGGCGCCTTGTAGGAGCCGTAGTAGAGGCCGCGAGCGATGTGCAGATAGACGGCGATGAAGAAGAAGGATGCACCGTTGGCGTGCATGTAGCGCAGGAGCCAACCGTGGTTGACGTCGCGCATGATCTTCTCGACGGAATTGAACGCGACCGTCGTCTCTGCCGCGTAGTGCATCGCCAGCACCACGCCGGTGAGAATCTGGACGATCAGCATCACCGACAGCATGGCGCCGAAGGTGTAGGCGTAGTTCAGATTGCGAGGGACGGGATAGGCAACGAAGCTGTCATGGAGCATGCGCGGCAAGGGAAGCCGCGAATCGATCCATTTCTCGATGCCGGAAGACGGCTGGTATGTAGAATGACCGCTCATTAATTAGAACCCCTCACCCGATCTGGATCACTGTGTCGGACGTAAACGTGAAAGTCGGCACCGGCAGGTTGGTCGGAGCAGGACCCTTACGGATGCGGCCCGCCGTATCGTAGTGCGAGCCATGGCAGGGACAGAACCATCCGCCGAAATCACCGGCCTGGCCGAGCGGGACGCAGCCGAGGTGGGTACAGGAGCCGATCATGACGATCCAGTTCTCCTTGCCTTCGCCGGCGGAACGCGCCAGGTCCGTCGCTTCGGCACCCGCGTCGATATTGTCGTTGCGTGCAATCGGATCCTTCAGCTCAGCCAGCTCGACGGCATTCGCCTCCTGGATTTCCTGCTCGGTGCGGTTGCGAATGAAGACCGGCTTTCCACGCCACTTCACGGTGAGCGACATGCCTGGCTCGACTGCCGAAACGTCCACCTCGATCGAAGCGAGTGCAAGGGTGGAGGCATCAGGCCGCATCTGGTCGATGAAAGGCCAGGCGACGGCAGCCGCGCCGACCGCACCGGCCATACCCGTGGTCAGGTAAAGGAAATCACGGCGAGTGGGCTCGCCCGGTGTTTCGCTATGTGTTTCGTGCTCGCTCACGGCTCAGACATCCTTCTCACGCAATTCGCAAAAATCGCATACGCCCCCTGCCGGAAAGACGGCCACAATTGGGCCATAGATTCCCCGGCAATTTGGCGCCTTCTATGCTTGATCGCAAAATATGTCCAGCCTTGGAAGGGGCAGGCAAGGCAGTTTGTCGCGCCGGCTTCGCGCGCCCACGCCGGCTCCTCGTCTTCGCTGTTCCGGCCATTCGGCCAGCTTCGTCAGACCCCTGGCAAACCTGATTCCCCGGCAGACATGGGCGTGGCGTTAACCGGACCCGTGTCTTCGCATTGCAGCATATCCGGCGCCATGTTAGTTCGGCGCGGCGGCCACCGGTGGGACGGGCTTTATGAGAGACTTTCTGTCGGGTGGGATCTGCGTCATCGTGTCGCTTGTGCTGGTCGCGATCGGTGTCCGGTTCGTCAGCGATGTCTGGATTTTCGCGACCATCCAGAGCCTCCAGCTTCATCTCTCGCTCGGCTGCGTTGCGGCACTGCTCCTCGCCCTGCTCTTCCGACGCGGCCTACTGCCGGTTCTGCTTCTTGCGGCGAGCATTTCGCTGATCGCTCACGGCGTGTGGCTGACGCAGAATCTGACGCAGCCCGATGAGCCGCCTTCCGCCACCGGACCGACGCTCAGACTGATGTCCTTTAACGTTCTCATGAGCAATCTGGAGAATGGCGAAGCCATCCGCGACAGCATCCTGGCCTCCGGCGCCGACGTGGTGAACATCATGGAGGCGGAACCTCTGCTGCCTCACCTCGTGGCGCTTTCGGCCGTCTACCCCTATCGCATCGGTTGCGGAGAAATGACGCGGCGATGCGACCTGATGATGCTGTCGAAGCTTCCTCTTTCCGGACAGCGCATCGTCAGCCTGAGCGATGTCTTCGAGGAACGGCTGATGCTGGCCGCGGTCTCCTTCGACGGCCGCCCGCTGCATATCGCCGCGATTCATACCACCAAACCCTATTTCGACGAGTTCCAGTCCCACGAACTGGGAAATGCTGCCCGCGTGCTCAACCGGCTGAAAGGCCCGCTGCTGGTGTCGGGCGACTTCAATGCGTCGAGCCTGGCCCCCAACATCCGGCAATTCCTGCGATGGACAGGCCTGCGTAAGGCGGGCTGGGAGCCGCCGACATGGCCCACCGAGCTGGGCTGGGCGGGCGTCCCGATCGATCATGTCTACGTCCGCCCGCCGCTCGGGATCGCTTCCCTGGATCGGCTACCCGAAGCCCTAGGCTCCAACCACTTCGGTCTGATGGCCGAGATCCGCATGCCGGAGAACTGATACTCGGCTACTGCGCCGCATCGGCAGCAAGAAAGCCGCCGGATTGCCGCGCCCAAAGGTCGGCATAGATGCCGTTGGCGGCCACGAGTTCGTTGTGCGTCCCCTGCTCCACGATCCGGCCTTTGTCCATGACGATCAGACGGTCGAGAGCGGCGATCGTGGAGAGCCGATGGGCGATCGCCAAAACCGTCTTTCCCTGCATCAGCCGCTCCAGATTCGACTGGATGGCGGCCTCGACCTCCGAATCCAGCGCGGACGTCGCTTCGTCGAGAACGAGGATCGGCGCATTCTTCAGCATCACCCGCGCAATCGCGACGCGCTGCCGTTGTCCTCCGGAAAGCTTTACGCCCCGCTCGCCCACATGCGCGTCGTAGCCCTTTCGCCCGCGCTGGTCCTCCAGCGAGAGGATGAAATCATCGGCTTCCGCCCGCCGTGCGGCCTGGCGCAACTGCTCCTCCGTCGCATCCGGGCGACCGAACAGCACGTTGTCGCGGATGGAGCGATGCAGCAGCGAGGTGTCCTGCGTCACCATGCCGATCTGCGCCCTCAGCGATTCCTGTGTCACCTGGGAAATGTCCTGCCCGTCGATCAGGATGCGGCCGGACTGGATGTCGAAGAAGCGCAGAAGGAGATTGACGAGCGTCGATTTTCCGGCCCCCGACCGCCCGACGATGCCGATCTTTTCTCCGGGTCGGATGAAGAGCGACAGGTCCTTGATGACAGCCTGACCATTGCCGTATTCGAAGCGGACGTCTTCGAAGCGGATTTCGGGAACCTGAACCTTCAGCGTCCTTGCCTCCGGGGCATCGATGAGATCGACCGGCTGCGAAATCAGATCGGCGGAGTTCTGGATCGTCCCGACATTGCGCATCAGCCCGTTCAGCTGCGTCATCAGCCGCCCGAGCAGAAAATTCAGCCTCAGCATCAGCGCCAGG
>DASUPM010000146.1:0-2256 GCA_036281095.1 Pseudorhizobium sp. | reverse complement strand
CTACCCTCGGCGTCACCTATCCGTTCTCATCTCACAATTACGAATTCCGGTATTGGCTGGCGGCCGGTGGAATCGATCCGGATACGGATGTCAGGCTGGTCGTGGTCCCTCCTCCGATGACGTCCGACGCGCTGGCAGCGGGCGTCATCGACGGTTTCTGCGTCGGCGCACCCTGGAACATGGTGGCGTCGGAGCGAGGTGTCGGCCGCATCGTCGCGGCAAAACAGGATATCTGGCCTTCGGCGCCGGAAAAGGTGCTCGCCATGCGGCCCGAATGGGCCGAGGCCCATCCGGAAACCGTGAGTCGCCTGCTGGTCGCGCTCGATGCCGCGGCCCGCTGGTGCGACCAACCGAAGAATCACGAGGACTTGTCGGAAGCACTTGCCGATCCCGGCCACATCGGCGCACCCGTCCATATCATCCGGAGGGTGCTGGCGGGTGAATTCAGCCTTGATGCTCAGGGCCAGCGGCGGGTCATAGAAAACTACTTCGACTTCCATTCCCGCCACGCCGGCTATCCGAGACCGGGACATGCCCTGTGGATCTACAGTCAGATGATCCGCTGGGGGCAGGCCACGTTCTCGCCAGAAGGGGTGGCCGCCGCCGCAGGTGCCTACAGACCGGATCTTTACCGCGCAGCCCTCGGCAACGCCGCGGCTCCCGATGATGACTTGAGGATTGAAGGCAACGATCCCGGCGATCGCTTCATGGACGGCCATGTATTCGATCCCCGCAAGCTTTCTGAGTACGTGCAGGGATTTTCCGTGCTCCGGCCAAAAGGACACCTTGAGGAACACGACACGTAGGATCACACACTCCGTTTCGCATCCGCCTGCCCAATTGCCCCGCATCCAATGCTCAAGCAGCGCCTAAAGATTTTGCATGGCCTAAGAATTGAAATCTGACAGTCAGCCCCGGAATTCCAGAAATAGCTGAATAATTTCAATTATGTATCGGACAAGGCCAGATCTGGCACGGAGCTTGCAGTGTAGGAAATGCCCCAGTCAACGGCGACAGGGCGCATAGGGCGCAACAGAAGCGCCCAGAAGACATCGACGTCGCAAGGATTTTGCAGCCCGGGCCCTGCCCGCAAGCGCGATCTCCAAGCGGCGTTTTTTATTTCCGAATGATCCCGGCCTCAGATCGAGGGAGTGCCATGAACAGCAAGACAGAAAAACTCGTCATCATCGGCAACGGCATGGCGCCCGGGCGCATGCTGGAGCACCTCTTCGAGCAGGCCCCCGGCCGCTACGAGGTGACCATCTTCAACGCCGAGCCGCGGGTAAACTACGATCGCATCATGCTGTCGCCGGTACTCTCGGGCGAGAAGACCTATGAGCAGATCGTCATTCACGGCGACGGCTGGTACATCGACCACGGCATCACGCTCTACAAGGGCCACAAGATCGTCTCGGTCGACCGCGCCGCCAAGTCGGTGACCTCCGACCACGGCGTCACCGAAAGCTACGACAAGCTCGTCATTGCCACCGGCTCGGTACCGTTCATCATCCCCGTGCCCGGGAAGGATCTGCCCGGCGTCATCACCTATCGCGACCTCGACGACGTCAACGCCATGCTGCTGGCCGCCCAGTCGCGCGAAAGAGCGGTCGTCATCGGCGGCGGCCTGCTCGGGCTCGAAGCAGCGGCCGGCCTGGCGGAGCGCGGCATGGACGTGACCGTGCTGCACGTCATGCCCACCCTGATGGAGCGCCAGCTCGATCCTGCCGCGGGCTATCTGCTTCAGAAAGCCGTCGAGGACCGCGGCATCAAGGTCATCTGCAAGGCCAATACAAGGCAGATCATCGGCGACGGAAAGGTCGAAGGGGTGGAACTCGACGACGGCCGCGTCATCCCGGCGACACTCGTGGTCATGGCGGTCGGCATCCGGCCGAACATCGCGCTCGGCAAGGAGGCTGGCCTTGCGGTCAACCGCGGCATCGTCGTCGATGCCGGCATGCGAACCTCCGACGGGGACATCTTTTCGGTCGGCGAATGCACCGAGGTCGATGGCATGGTCTACGGCCTGGTCGCGCCGCTCTACGAAATGGCGCGGGTAGCCGCGTCGCATCTCGCAGGCGACGTAAAGGCTGCATTCGTCCATTCCGATACCCCGACGAAGCTCAAGGTGACGGGCATCGACCTCTACTCGCTCGGCGATTTCGCCGGTGGTGAGGGACGTGAGGAGATCGTGCTGCGCGACGCGACCGCCGGCATCTACAAGCGGCTCGTTCTGCAGGACAACCGCATCATCGGAAC
>DASUPM010000145.1:0-5366 GCA_036281095.1 Pseudorhizobium sp. | reverse complement strand
CGAACCAATGGAAATCTCGAAATGAAAACCCTCATCGTCACCGGAGGCAGCCGGGGTATCGGTGCCAGCACCGCACGGATCTGTGCCTCGAAAGGTATAGGCGTCATCCTCACCTACAACAGCAATCCCGAGGCTGCCGATGAAGTGGTGGCTGCAATACGCGCTGCAGGCGGCACCGTCGCAGCGCTGAAGCTGGATGTCTCGGACGTAGCGTCCTTCGGGACATTCCGCCAGGCGGTGGCGGATGTCCTGCGGACTGGCTTTAGCCGGAGCAATTTCGACTATCTCGTCAATAACGCCGGATACGGCATCTTCGGCCCTATGACAGACGTCACGGTGGATCAGTTCGACGGGTTGTTCAACGTCCACCTGAAGGGGCCGTTCTTCCTGACCCAAACGCTGCTTCCGTTGATGGCGGACGGCGGGCACATCGTTAATCTGACCAGTGCAACGACGCGCGTCGCGTTTGCGGGCGTCGCACCCTATGCATCCTTCAAAGGCGGCCTGGCCGTGCTGACCCGCTATATGGCCAAGGAGCTTGGCGGGCGACAAATCAGGGCGAACTCGATTTCTCCGGGGCCGATCCGAACCGAGCTCGGTGGCGGCATAGACGAGCAATTCGAGGCGCAGCTCGCTGCCATGGCGTCGCTTGGCCGCGTCGGAGAAGCGGACGAGATCGGAGGTGTCATCGCCAGCTTGTTGTCGGATGAGAACCGCTGGATCAACGCCCAGGACATCGAAGTCGGCGGCGGCTACGTCATCTGAAGGACCATATCATGCTCGACCACATCTTCCTGACCGTGAGCGACGTGCCTCGTTCCGTCGAATTCTATGCCACTGCGCTGCAACCGCTCGGCATCACGCTGCGCCTTGACTACGACGGTATGGATGGACCGCCAGGGCACCCCGACCTCAAGGGCTTCGGTGCGAACGGGCGGATGTTCTTCTGGCTGCGGGACGGCCCTTCGTCGCCCGGTGCAGTGCATGTAGGGTTCGTTGCCACTTCCGAAGCGATGGTGAACGCCGCTCATGCTGCGGCGATGGCCGCGGGAGCGCGCCAGGTCCATCCTCCGGGTCCTCAGCTCCACTACGATCCCCGCTACTATGCGGCCCAGGTTTCCGATCCGGACGGGTACACGCTCGAGTTCGTCTACAAGAGCTGGCAGCACGCAGGTGAGGCATGATCATCAGCGAAGCTTTTACCCACGTCGTCGAGCCGCTGATCCGTGCCACCAATTCCTTCGACGTTGAGGCGGCACTTGACCTGTTCGCTCGCAACGCCGTTATCGACGATTCGTCCACGGGTGAGCGTTTCGAGTGCCACACGGGTGTGCGTGACTACATCGGGCAATTCTTTATCGGGTACCGCACCGTCACCAGGCTTCTCTCGCTGCAAGAGCTGGAAGACGGCCGTATCCGCGCACGCGTCGGCTTCACCGGAAACTTCGGCCACGAGATCGGCCTGCTGGACATAGCGATCGGCCCCGACACCCTCATCACACGTATCGACGCCGATCTCGAATAGTCGGCGGATACCTCAGACACTGGAACAGCAACATGAAGACACTGATGATCTACGGGGCGGCCGGCTATACGGGTGGGATGGCCGCGGAGCATGCGGCTGCCGCAGGGCTCCGCGTCGTGCTTGCAGGCCGGGAACGCGACGGGGCAAGACTCCGGGAGGTGGCCGCACGCGTGGGCGGCGAGATCCGCCTGTTCTCCCTCGACGACCCACAAGAAGTCCAGAACGGCCTGGTCGACGTCTCCGTCCTCTTGAACGCCGCCGGTCCCTTCATGGACACGGCGGAGCGCCTGATGTCGGCAGCGATCCGGACCAAGGTGCACTACCTCGA
This sequence comes from Pseudorhizobium sp., assembly GCA_036281095.1. Taxonomy (GTDB): domain Bacteria; phylum Pseudomonadota; class Alphaproteobacteria; order Rhizobiales; family Rhizobiaceae; genus Neorhizobium. Next base: position 3,513 of record DASUPM010000145.1, on the reverse strand, counting down.
CTTCTCAGCGGAGCTTGACAGCTATCGCCTGGCGCTGGCGCTCGACGGGCAGGCTCGCGATGCCGGCGTAATGCTGCTGCCTGGCAGCGGCGGAAGCGTCGCCATGTTGGGAAGTCTTGCCGCACATGCCGCATTGCGCCTCAAGCATCCGAAGTACATCTCGATCGCCCTCCAGGTATCGGGTTCCATGTCACGCGGCTCCGTCACCAGCGCGAGCCGGAACATCGTCATCGAGACCCTGCACCTGGTCGACGGTCAGCTCGAAGTCCGCAGCGACGACGACGTCAGGGACTTCGACTATGGCAGCGGTCTGTTGCCGTCCTTCCCGGTCACGCTTCCGGACCTCGTGACCATTCATCACGCGACAGGCGTCGCGAATGTCGACACCTACGTACACGTCTTCGCCGGAGCTTTCCCGACAGGTGACTGGAAGGCTGTCCCGGCAGGCCCCAACGCGGCGGAGCGGGAGGCGAGCCCATACCACGCGTCAGTCGAGGTGATTGACGCCGACGGCACGATTGTCCGCTCCGTCCTTCATACGGTTAACGGCTACACGTTCACCGCCATTGCCGCGGCGCATGCAGCGCAGCGTGTCCTCGCCGGTGAGACCCGACCCGGCTTCCAGACCCCCGTAGGCCTTTTCGGTCGCGGCTTCGCCGAGACGATCGCCACAACGACTATCGTCGACCTCTGATCCAAGCGCTATCAACAGGAAACAGCAACATGACTGAGAACATGAAAAAGACCGCCGTGGTCACAGGCGCAAGCAGCGGTATAGGCCTGGCAATCGCCAGACGTCTCGTCGCCTCCGGCATGCATGTCGTGATCACTGGGCGGCGCAAGGATGCGCTCGCCAAGGCTGCGGCGGAACTTGGGCCGGACGTGGAAGGGTTCGTTGCAGATGTCTCCAATCCCGCGAGCCTGGAGGCCCTTTTCGAGCACGTGCGGCAGCACTTTGGCCATATCGATGTCCTCGTTCCCAACGCGGGCAAGGGCATCCATGCGCCGCTCGGGCAGATAACCGAGGCGGCCTATGACGAGCAGTTCAACACGAACGTGAAGGGCATCGTGTTTACAGTGCAGGGTGCTCTGCCTCTCCTGCGAAGGGGATCCTCGGTCGTGATCGTGGGCTCGACAGCCTCCATAGATCCGGGCGCAACTATGAGCATCTACGGAGCCACCAAGGCTGCCGTCCGCAATCTTGTCCGGAGCTGGATCAGCGACATCAAGGGCACCGGCATTCGGATCAACATTGTCAGCCCCGGCCCGACTAATACGGAGTCCCTGCGCCTTGCATTTGGCGATCATGCAGAAGAAGGCCTTTCCTTTCTTACGAACAGGAGCCCGCTCGGTCGCATCGGTGAGCCGGAGGAAATCGCAGAGGTCGCGGCATTCCTCGCCAGCGATGCCGCCAGCTACGTCAACGGCGTCGAGCTCTTCGCCGACGGCGGCGCCTCGCAGGTATGAAGGAGATAGGCATGGATCTTTTGAACCACATCGAGTTCTCCGTCGGAGACGGAGAACGGTCACGCTGCTTTTACGAGGCCGCGCTCGCGCCTCTCGGTCTGTCGCTGGTCATTACGATCGGCCCTTCGAAGACACCGCTTGGAGGTGTCCGGCATGGGTTTGGCCGGGGAGGCAGGCCCAGCGTCTGGTTCCATGAACTGGGAGGTGCAAATTCCGGGACGAGGATCCATGTCGCTTTCACGGCTGGAAGCCGCAGGGATGTTGACGCGTTCTACGCGGCGGCACTTTCGAACGGCGGGCGAGACAACGGCCCACCGGGCGTGCGGGAGCGCTACCACTCCACCTACTACGCCGCCTACGTTCTCGACCCGGATGGCAACAATATCGAGGCGGTCTGCGAGACGGAGGAGTAGCCATGGGATGGCGGAAGAAGGCCTAATTCCTTCGCCCACGCGGCTTTGTCGACATATCCGCCTACTTCGCGTCCAAAACGGTAAGCGCTCTAACCGGCCAGGAAGTAGAGGGCAAACGAATGCGGGTAGGTAGTGACACAAGAATGGGTCGTTGGCATCCAACCGAGCGACTGCCTTCATCAGAAGCGGATACGAGCATTCCGCTCCCAACCCGCTAGCGGTGACGACTAGCAAGACGAAGCCTAAATCTAGGCAGCATACATTCCGATGACCGGTTTTATGCTTGACGCCCTCAGTTTCGTTCCTTATTTGTTCCGTCATCATGTCGTACATCGCTCGCCACCACTTGGTCCGAATACGTTGACTGACCGCCGGACTTGGTTTCCGGCGTTCGCCTCATCGTACCCTGTTCCGAGGAATGAGCATGACGAGCATTCCATCCCAGATGCCGCCGGGCGATGACGCTCCGCAACGGTCGTCTCCTGACTTCTTCTACCCGCTTGCCACCATCAAATGCGAAGGCTCGCCTGTCTTCCGCACGCAGGATGCCCGCGACTTCGCCTGCCTTCTCGACCTCGATCCAGAAGTCGACCGTTGGACGTGCGACGGAGTCTCCCTGCAGATGGGCAGCGTGAGCTACCAAACGGACTTCCTCGTAACTTCGACGGAAGGCCGCACCTTCCTCGCCGATGTCGGCCGGGAAAAGCCCACGGCCCCCGATTGGGTGGAAGTGGCAGCCGACAGAGTAGGGCAGGGGTACCGTCCTGTCGCCATGAGCGACTTCGCCGACAGCAACCGGCTTCGCAACGCAAAAGACCTTTTGCGCTACGGCTTCTACCGATGCCCGCTCGGAGACCGCATCAGAATTCTTGCCGCGCTCGACGAGATGGGTTCGCTCACTGTCGCGGAAGCGATGTCCGCCTTTCGTGAGGGTCGCCCGATGGGATGCCTGGCCTCCCTCATCTTTCAAGGATTCCTGGAGGTCGATCTGGACGACGCCCTGATCGGACCGGAGACGGTCGTCCGTCGGATACGGGACTGAGACCAGCCCATGTCTCAGCTCGTAATCCAGGTGGACAAGATGAAGAACCCCAGAACACTGCGGAAGGGCTACGGCCTGCCCGAATACCTCGCCTTTTGTAACATCCGCTCCGCGATGCGGCCGGTCATCCGGGCGGAGGGCTACGTAGTAGCACTTGTCCGCCCTCCCGACGCCGATGCCACGGCCTATTTCCGCGCGGCGGACGCTGTCCTGCGGCGCGGAGATCGGTGGAAATCGGTCGGTCTCGTTGAGTTCGACCCTCTGAAGCCAAAGAACTCCATGACCGCGATTGACGAAGCTCTTCAAGAGACGAAGGTGATCGTTCTCCTCCCGAACCTGGCTGCCATCCCAGATTTTGTTCGTGTTGCCGCGGACCTCGTCGTCGAACTGCAACCGCCTTCCTTGCGGCAGATCAAGGGCGTCTTCCGCTGGTGGCACGGCTCCCGTCTTTCGGACGAGCAGGCCGAACTGCTCCTCGCGCTCGACACTGATCTTCAGCGCGCCGTGGCCCGTCCCGGCAGAAGCGTCGGCCGCATGCTCGCGCATCTTGTGATGCGTGCGAAGGAGACGGCCGCACGGCCGCAGCCGACG
>DASUPM010000144.1:0-4486 GCA_036281095.1 Pseudorhizobium sp. | reverse complement strand
CCAGCCGCCGGCGTGGGGGACGATATCGCAGTATTTGTCCATTTCATGGCCCTCCTTTTCGGCGCCTCTAACGCTTTTTCGGGGAAAAAGTTCCAGTGAACGAGAGCCAAAGAAGTGCAGCCCGTTTCTTTTTCCCATCTGACGGAACTTGGCGCTCCGCCGCGCGTTCAATTTCGGGCGAATGGAGACGAACATGGCGGACTCTGAGGACGACTGGATCAAGAAGCGCGCTTATGCCCTTTGGGAGGAAGAGGGCAAACCCCACGGAAAAAATGCCGAACATTGGGAGCAGGCGAGGCGCGAATACTCTGCCTTTGCCCTGAAGCCGGCCCGGCGGACTTCCAGAAAGGCCGGCGACGTGCCGGTGGAGGCCTCGGAGGCGACCGTGAGAAAGCCCTCGGCAAAAAAATCTGCCGCAAAGGCACCGATCGAGACGTCTCCCTCTCCCCGTGGAAAGAAGCCTCCTGCCGGACGCTGAGTTCGTCAGCTACGCCCTATCCTGCCGCGGCCTTCCTGCCGCGGCACAACGCGTTCCTTTTCCCAGATGGACCTGCATCGGTGACCGACGAATCAATTCTTTTTTCCCGCTGGAACGCTCGAACCTCCCCATCTGTTGGACATGATGAAGTAGTAGCATTGCGGAGCCCTGCATGATGGACGCGCGCTTCCCACTTGTTGCCCCCCGGCCGGAGCAGGCCGTCCAAACAGCAGTCCGTGCCGTGAGGAGGAGGCAAAGCGTCGTGCCGATAAAGGTTCTCTCCGTCACGTCCGAGGTATTTCCGTTGGTGAAGACCGGCGGCCTTGCCGATGTCACCGGCTCTCTTCCGAAAGCCTTGGAGCGGACGGGGGTGGAAACAACCACTCTTGTACCTGGCTACCCGGTAGTGATGAGGCAGTTGGCGAACGCCCTTCCCCTCCTCGTATTCGACGACCTTTTGGGGGAACGCGCCTCCCTTCTGCACACGAAGGTGGACGGTCTCAGCCTGTTTGTTCTCGATGCACCCGGCCTTTATGATCGTCCGGGCGGGCCTTATGTCGATGAGGCCGGCAACGATCATCCGGACAATTGGAAGCGCTTTGCAGCACTCAGCCTCGCAGCAGCCGAGATTGCAGCAGGCGCACTACCTGGATGGCAGCCGGATCTCGTTCACACGCACGACTGGCAGTCCGCGCTGACCTCCGTCTACATGCGGGAAATGGAACTCGCCGTACCGACCGTCATCACGATCCACAACATCGCCTTTCAGGGTCAGTTCTGCGCCAGCCTCCTGCCCCATCTGGGCTTGCGCGCGGATTTGTACTCGACGGACTGCCTGGAATACTTCGGTGACATCAGCTTCCTGAAGGGCGGGCTGCAGACCGCCGACGCTATTACCACTGTAAGCCCGACCTATGCGCGGGAGATCCTTACCCCCCGCTTCGGGATGGGAATGGACGGCGTGCTCAACGAACGGGTGTCCATCCTGCGCGGGATCGTCAACGGTATCGACCTGGAGGTCTGGGACCCGGCCGCCGATCCCCATCTTCCGATGAACTACGACACGACCACCCTTCGCAGAAAGCGGGACAACCGGACCATCCTGCTGCAGAAATTCGGCCTCGATGACAATGACGAAGGTCCGGTGTTTTCCGCCGTCAGCCGCCTGACCTGGCAGAAGGGAATGGACATGCTCGCCGAGACCGCCGACGAGGTGATCTGGAACGGCGGCAAGGTCATCGTGTTCGGCCAGGGCGATCACGCGATCGAACAGCAGTTGCTCGATGTCGCGGCCCGCTATCCGGGGCGCATGGCCGTTCATATCGGCTATGACGAACCGACGGCACACCTGATCCACGGCGGATCGGACGCCATCGTCCAGCCCTCCCGCTTCGAGCCCTGCGGGCTCACGCAGCTCTACGCGCTTCGATACGGCTGCGTTCCCGTGGTTTCGCGCACGGGTGGGCTGTCGGAAACCATCATCGATTCCAATGACGCAGCAATGTCGGCCCGCGTGGCGACGGGATTTCAGTTTCACCCGGTGACAACCGACGGGCTGCGAATGGCTCTGCGCCGGGCGCTGCACGCCTATGAAGATCCGAAGCAATGGGCCAGACTGCAGAACCAGGGCATGAAGGCCCGCTTCTCCTGGGAGCGGAGCGCCCAGCAGTATGCAGCGGTTTATGCCAGCCTGACAAAGATGACGTCCGGCGTGACCATCGGCAGCAATCAGAAAGTCGCCCTCTGACATTCCTCCCAGCACACGAAAACCGGCCGATTGGCCGGTTTTTGTGTTTCTGGCAATCAATGTTAGTCGCTGATCCAGCGCATGACGACCAGGCTTCGCCCTTCAAGTTCGAAATCTTCGTCCTGCGGCACTTCCGTTCCCTTTGCCGAGGGATCGGCGGTGGTCAATTCGAGCATCCACCTGCCGTCGCCGATCGGCGGAATATGGAAAGGCACCATGCCTTCGAACGGGTTGAACAGCACCAGGACGTTGGACCACGCGCCTTCCTGATCCTGCAGATCCGCCCGCCGGAGGTTGAGGCCGATCGTCGTCCCCTCCTGCCATTGCTCCGGAAGCTGTTCTCCACCGCCGGCATTGTACCAGCGCACTTCCATACCATCGCGCCAATTCTCCCGGCGGAAGATCGGCTGCGCCTTTCTCAGCTCGATCATGGAGCGCGTGAAGTCACGCAGTTCCTCGTTCGAGGCCGGCAGTCCTTCCCAGCGGATCCACGAGATTTCACTGTCCTGGCAGTAGCCGTTGTTGTTGCCCATCTGGCTGCGGCCGAACTCATCGCCGGCAAGCAGCATGGGGGTACCGTGTGACAGAAAGAGTGTGGTGAGGAAGTTGCGCTTCTGGCGCTCGCGGATCGCGTTGATGTCCTCGTCCTCGGTCGGGCCTTCGGCGCCGTAGTTGTAGCTCCGGTTGTCGTCGTGGCCGTCGTTGTTGTCCTCGCCGTTCGCCTCGTTGTGCTTGTCGTTATAAGAGACGAGGTCGTTCAGGGTGAAGCCGTCGTGGGCAGCAATGAAATTGACGCTGGCCCATGGACGGCGACCGCGCAGATCGTAGATATCGCCCGACCCGAGCAGCCGCGCGGCAAAGTCGGGAGCGACGTTGTCACCCTTCCAGTAGTCGCGGATCGTATCGCGGTATTTGTCGTTCCACTCCGCCCAGCCGGGAGGAAAGCCGCCGACCTGGTAGCCGCCGGGGCCGATGTCCCAGGGCTCGCCGATCAGCTTGGTGCGGGAGAGGATCGGGCACTGGGTGATGGCATCGAAGAAACCGCCCCGCTGATCGAAGCCTTCCGGTTCCCGGCCGAGAATCGTTCCCAGGTCGAAGCGATAGCCGTCCACCTGCATGTGCTGAACCCAATACCGGAGCGAGTCCATCACCAGTTGCAAGACGCGGGGATGGGAGGTGTTGACCGTGTTCCCGGTGCCCGTGTCGTTGATGTAGTAGCGGTGCTGGTCGGGGAGCGTCCGATAGTAGGAGAAGTTGTCGATCCCCTTGAACGACAGGGTGGGCCCGAGTTCGTTGCCTTCTGCGGTGTGGTTGTAGACCACGTCCAGAATGACCTCGATGCCGGCATCATGGAAGTTCCGCACCATTTCCCGGAAGCCCTCATAGCCGCGCGGCCCGTAATAGCGCGTGGCTGGCGCAAAGAAGCCGAGGGTGTTGTAACCCCAGAAATTGTGCAGCCCCTTGTCCAGGAGATGCTGATCGTCGGGAAAATAGTGAACCGGCATCAGCTCCACCGAAGTGATGCCGAGGCTCTTGATGTAGTCCACGGCAGCCTTGTGTCCCATGCCCTCGAACGTCCCCCGCAGTTCCGGCGGAATGGCGGGATTCAGTTGAGTGAAGCCTTTGACATGAGTTTCATAGACGATCGTCTGCGCCCAAGGCACGGTCGGCCGTGATTCCAGATGCCAGTCGAATGAGTTCGTATCCACCACCCGGCATTTCGGCATGTAGGGTGCGCTGTCGCGCTCGTCGAAGGTCAGGTCCTTGTCTTCGTGGAGCAGGTCATAGCCGAAATGAGCATCGTTCCACTCCACCTCGCCCACGAGCTCACGGGCATAGGGATCGATCACCAGCTTGTTCGGGTTGAAGCGGTGCCCGTGCTCCGGATCAAAGGGGCCATGAACCCGATAGCCGTAGAGGGCGCCGGGCTTCAGCCCAGGGACGTAGCCATGCCAGATCTCGTGGGTATATTCCGGAAGCTCGAGGCGGGCTGTTTCAACCTTGCCGCTGCTGTCGAAGAGGCAGAGCTCGACCCTTTCCGCATGCGCGGAAAAAAGCGCAAAGTTGGTGCCCTCGCCATCGAAGTTGGCTCCAAGCTGGTCCCAGTTTCCCGATAGAATGGTGTAGTTGCTGGATTTGATATCCATTCGTCGCCCCTTTGAAGAATCCTCTATCAATGGAGCGCCGCAGCATTCGTTCCTTGGGCCGCTAGAGATTTAGCACCGTGCAGGAGATTCAACGCTTCTCGGTCCCGGTTTCGC
>DASUPM010000143.1:0-9079 GCA_036281095.1 Pseudorhizobium sp. | reverse complement strand
GGTGCCGACGCCGACAAGCAGCACGTCGGGACGCACCTCGCGAAAGCCCGGCAGAAGATGGTCCCAGAGCCAGAGATTGAGGTCGTCGCCGAAATTGCCGTGGTGCGATTCCCAGTGGTAGGGCTTCATCTTGCCTCTCCGTTGGTGAACATATCGATGGACCGCATCGGCTACTGTCCGGCGCGCGCGAGTTTTCCCGTTCCCAGTTCCACCAGCGTCCGAAGCAGTGCCGGATCGCGCCATGCCCAGCGTGCAAGCAAAGCCACATCGGGCGCCCTGCGGCGGCGGACGAGCCCGGCCTGGCTCCACAGCGCCTGACGCCGAGCCGTGTTCTTGTAGGAGGTGATGGAGGCAACGTCATCGGGGCGGCGGGAAAAACGGGTTTCGAGGGTATCCAGCGCGACCCAGGTATTGAACTGCTGCCGCAGGAACTGCGGCGACTGGTTGTCGATGCTGTGAAAGATGTTGAGGCCCATTCCACGCGCTGCTCCCGGCGCGTCGCAGAGCAGGCTGCGCCGGGAGTTCAGGATGCTATCGCAGAAGAAGAGCACATCTTCCGCAGCGAGCCGAAGGGCCGGCTCGAACCGGATCTTCTCGAAAATGCTGCGGCCGATCACCATGCAGGAGAGGTGGAGGAAGCTCCAGTTCTTCAGCATGACGCTCGCCAGATCGGGGAGCTCGAGCACAAGCGGCTCTTCCGAAAGCCGCGTGCCGCCTTCCGCCGCTTCGAGTTCGGCCATTCCGAAGTGATAGTAGAATTCGTCGCTTGCCTGCATCGACGCCCAATAACAATCACCATCGAAGCGGGTCATGCTGTCATGGGCATTCTTCAGGTGATCGGGCAGCCACAGATCGTCGGAATCGAGGAAGGCGACAAAGCGCGTCGAAGGAGGCACGTTGTCCAGCCCGGTATTGCGCGCGCCGCCCGGGCCGGCGTTCCTTTGCTTGATGACCGTGATGCGCGACCTTGCCTCCTCGCCCAGCGGCTCCAGTTCCACATCCGCCGGGAGCGGGGATTCGTCATCGACGACGATGACGTCGAATTCCTGGAAGCTTTGGTCAAATACGGACTGCAGTGCGCGGCGCAGGATGCCCGCCTCTTTCTGGTAAAATGGAATAACAACCGTGAACGTCGCCATCTTTTCGCCCCTGCTTTCTCAAAGGAATGGAAGCCGCTTTCGCGTTGCTCGTATCGGGTAACGCAGTTTCAGTGCCGATTTTTTTCTCAACCCTCCAGCAACGGGACTTGGTCTATGGCTCCAATTCATGGCGTGAAGACGATCACGGCCAACGTCGGTTGGAGCGTGCTGTCAAAGACCGCTACATTCGGGCTGAAATTTGTCACCGTTCCCATTCTGGCAAGACTGCTTAGCCCAGAGGAGTTTGGGACGGTGGCTGTGGCTCTCACCGTTGTACAGTTTCTGACGATGATCGGCGGCGCCGGGTTGACGGCCGCGCTGATCATGCAGCCGGAGGAGGACGAGGAGACCGTTCATAGCGTCTTTTGGGCCAATCTCGCGATGGCGCTGCTGATGTCGCTCGGCCTTTATTTCGCGGCCTCGAGCCTCGCCTCCCTGATGGGTGCGCCAGAGAGTCGCGACCTGCTGAGGGTCATGGCCCTGCTGATTCCAATCCAGCTCGGCGGTGACGTTGCCTACTCGCTTCTGGCCAAGCAGATGAACTTCAGCAAGGATGCCATGTGGAGCACGATCTCCGAGTCGGCGGCCGCAGTTATTGCGGTGGCGATGGCCTATGCCGGCTTTGGGATCTGGGCGCTGGTCGTCCAGCTCTTTTCCTCCGCGCTCATCCGCCTCGTCGGGCTGTATGCAGCGTCCCGCTATCTGCCCAAGCCGGTCGTCCGGCCAAGGAAATTGCTGCCGCTGCTGGCATTCAGTTCCGGCGTCATGGGCTCGGAAATCGCCAATTTCGTCACCTTCCAATCGCCGATGATCGTCATCGCCCGGCTGCTCGGACTTGCGGACGCAGGCGCCTATTCGGTCGCCAATCGCTTTGCGAGCATTCCGAACCAAGTCGTGCTGACGGCGGTCATGGGGGTGCTTTTCCCCGCGTTCAGCCTGATGGGCCAGGACCGAAAGCGCCGATCGGACGCCCTGATGCTCAGCACGCAGGTCACGACCGTCCTCCTCGCGCCGGCCATGTTCGGCCTGTGGGCAGTCGCGGAGCCGGCAATGCTGGTCATCTTCGGCAGAGACTGGGCTCATGCCTGGCCGGTACTGGGACTTCTCGCCCTGTCCAAGGCGATCATCACCCCGTGCAGCACGTTCATCCCGTATCTGAAAGGCACCGGGCATGGGCGCGTTCTCTTCTGGTCGGCGGTCATCCGTGCCGCCGTGACGACGGCGGCGATCGCGATCGCCTGCCTCTATGGCACGCTGGTGCATGCGATGATCGCGCTTTGCGTCGTCAATGCGGTTACCCTGATCGGCTATTCTCGGGCGGTGTTCCGGATCGACGAGATCCCGTTTCTGCGTGGGCTCCTGACCAGCAGCCGCTCCATGATCAATGCATTGGTCATGGCGGTTTGCGTGCGGTTCATTCTGGAGGGCCTTCCGGCGAGTATGGAGGGCCCTTATCTATCGTTGACAATTGGCGCGGTCGCAGGCGCCGCGATCTACGGCCTTCTTCTCCTGCTGACCGAGCGGGCACTCCTGCGGAAGCTTCTGGAACTGGCCAGAACGAGGAGCATCGCCGCCGCGGCGTAATGCGCCTCTTTCTTGCCGCAATCTCATCGGCGCAAAGCCGACTTGGCTCAGAAATCTGCGCTCCTTCCATTGTGCGGTGCAAAAAATTTACCTGCGTCTAAGTTCTCATTTCCGTGATTTTTGCGTCATTTCCAGCAGGTTCGCGGTAGTGCGGAGCTCAAGACCGCCGCATGGGACATTAGTCCCGACTCGTCTTTTTGCTGCGCCGCCACATTTTGCTCCAATGAAGCGTCGATGTTTTTTCGGCGCGGGCTCAAGTCTGCTCTGATTGAAACGGTGGCGAGGGAGCGCTGCCCAAATAGGGGTAACTCGTTTGGCAGTCGATCAGAACCTGTCTTCCCGCATCAATCTGATGCGTATTCTGCTGATCTCAGGCATCGTGTTCGTCCACGTGCCGTTCGATCCGGCGACGAGCCCGTTCAACGGCGCGTTCGGCTGGTTCGACTGGCTAAGGGTTTTTCTCGGCGACAGTTTCTTTCGCATCGGCGTACCCTGCCTGAGTGCAATTTCCGGCTATCTTCTCTTCAGGCCCGGCTCGCGGGAATTCCACTATCCGGCCGTCCTGCGCTCGAAGGCGAAGACGGTCCTTGCTCCCTTCCTCCTGTGGAATCTCGGCCTGCTTGTTGCGGTGCTGGCCATGCAGCGCGCGAACATCGGCGTCGGCTATTTTCCCGATCTCTGGAGCGCGTCCTTCCGGGATTTGTTGAGCCATGCCTTCGCGCTGGAGGGCTATCCGGTCAACCTGCCTCTCTATTTCCTGCGCGACCTCCTCGTCTGCATCCTTCTCTCGCCGCTGCTCGCTTTTCTCGTCAGACGCGCACCGGTGCTGGTCTGCGGCGCCTTGTTCATTCTCGCGATCCTGCCCGAGGTTACCATCGGCATCGTTCTCAAGAAATCGATCCTGTTCAGCTTCGCCTTCGGCATTGCCCTAGCCCTCCATCGCCTCGATACAAAGGCGCTCGACCGTTACGCTCCCGCCGGGGTCGCCGCAGTACTTGCAGCAGCGGCCTTGCTTGCTGTCGGGCTGTTCCGCACCGGACCGGACTTTCCGTTCTGGCTGGATCTCGCACGCAATACGATGTCTATCGTCGGCGCGCTGGGCTTCTGGCTCCTATCCGCACTCCTCGTGCGAACGGCAATCGGCCGCCGGCTGGCCGGCACAGGCAGCCTGAGCTTCTGGATATTCTGCGGCCATTATCCGCTGCTCGTCGGATTGTGGATGGTCTGGAACCGTATTGCCGGCGATGGCTATTATCCTTTTTTCTACATCGGTGCGATCGGCGCGACCTTCACGATCCTGATCCTTTCGAACCGGTTCGTGTCACTCTGGATGCCCATGGCTTACCAGGTGCTGACCGGAAGCCGCGGCCGCACGCGGCGTGTCGTCGATACTCCCATCCAAACTGAACATGCCGGCGCCCCGGGCGGGGCAGCGCTGAGCCAACAGCAGAGGTGATCCATGAGGAAGACCAAGCTCGTTCGACAGTTGAGCCTGAAATTTTTGACCTGGGGCATGACATTCGGTGCAGGCCTGTCCGCAGCTTCCGCCCAGCAGGGCGCTACCGGCAAATCCTTTGTCGAGGAGTTCGACCGGCTGGATACATCCTTCTGGTATGTCTCCGACGGCTGGAACAATGGAGCCCATCAGAACTGCACCTGGTCAAAGGAACAGGTACGAGCGGAAGGCGGCCGGCTCACGCTCGGATTCGAGGCGGCGAAGGCCGGCGACAGGGACTATGCCTGCGGCGAGATCCAGACCCGCGCGCGCTTCGGTTACGGCACCTATGAGGTGCGGATGCGGGCCGGCACCGGGTCCGGACTGAACTCGGCCTTCTTCACCTATATCGGGCCGACCGACAAGAAGCCGCACGACGAGATCGATTTCGAAGTTCTCGGGAAAAACACCGACCGGGTGCAACTCAACCAGTACATTTCCGGCAAGGGCGGCAACGAGAAGCTTGTCCCAGTCGCCGGGGGTGCGGATGCCGGCTTCAACGACTATGCGTTTATCTGGGAAGAGGACCGCATTCGCTATTTCGTCAACGGCGAACCGGTGCACGAGGTGACGGACCGGACCAAGATCCCTTCGAACGCGCAGAAGATCTTCCTCAGTTTCTGGGGCTCCGACACCTTCAAGGACTGGATGGGCTCGTTTTCCTATTCCGGCCCAACGGCCATGGAGGTGGAGCGTATCGCCTTCACCGCGCAAGGCGAGGATTGCCAATTTCCGCAATCGGTTCTGTGCGCACTCGACTGAACCGCCGCAGCATTCAGCGTGAACATCCCATATCCGCTTGGAGGCAGAAAACGGTGACCTTGAACATTCTCTACCTTGCGCATGACCTGACGGACGCTGCGATCCGCCGGCGCGTTATGATGCTGACGCACGGAGGCGCGCAGGTGACTGTCGCAGGCTTTCAGCGGGCGGACAACCGGCTGGCGGATGATCCGGGCGTTACCACGATCGTGCTCGGGACAACGGCGGATGGCCGGTTTGCACAGCGGATCGGCGCAGTGGCAGCGGCCTGGCTTGCGATGAAACGGAAGCTTGCCGGCGTTCAGAGGCCCGACGTCATCATCGGCAGAAACCTGGAGATGCTTGCCTTGGCTGCTCGGGCTTCCGGTCTCTTCGGAGGCAGTATTCCGGTCGTCTATGAATGCCTCGATATCCACAGGCTGCTTCTGGACGAGGGGGTGAAGGGACGAATGCTTCGCATGGCGGAGGCCGGGTTCGGAAGAAGGGCGCAAATGCTGATGACGAGTTCTCCGGCCTTTATCGAGCACTATTTTGCCCGCCGGTCCCGGCTCAAAATTCCAACCATGCTTGTCGAAAACAAGGTGCTGGACCTGACCGACGTACCCGCCGCCGCGCCGCTCACGCCGCGCGCTCCGGAGGAGGGCCGACCCTGGCGCATCGGGTGGTTCGGCGCGCTTCGGTGCCGCAAGTCACTGTCGATTCTGACGGAATTTGCCGAACGTATGGACGGTCGCGTCCAGATCGTGTTGCGAGGCAGGCCGGCTTATGGGGAATTCGATGATTTCGACCGACAGGTAGAACGTGCGCCACACGTCGAATTCCATGGTCCCTACCGCAATCCGGAGGACCTTGCGGCGATCTACTCCGACATACAATTCGTCTGGACCATCGACTTTTTCGAGGAGGGGCTGAACTCGGCCTGGCTCCTGCCCAACCGGCTGTACGAGGGGGCATTGCATGGGGGGATACCCATTGCGCTGAAATCGACCGAGACCGGTCGGTTCCTCGACAGGCGCGGCCTCGGCCTCACCCTCGACGCCGTAACCGCCGAGGCGTTGACGCGCCAGTTCGAGATGATGGACCGCCAGCGCTACGAGGCGCTGTTCGCCAAACTTTCGGCTGCGGATCAATCCCAATGGGTTGCCGGCCCCGAAGATTGCCGCGCCCTCGTCGCTCGGCTTGCGGGCTTGAAGCAGACGGCCGCTGCGGATCATGCCCTGCATCTGTCCTCGTCGGTGGCGAGGTAGGCCATGGATTACGATGAGAGTTCAGAGATGAAGGTGCTAGTGGTCATCCCCTGCCTCAACGAGGCGGAGAACATCGGGCGCTTGCTGAGCCAGCTCCACCGCGGTCGCAGCAATATGGACATGGTGATCGTCGTCGCCGACGGTGGGAGTACCGACGGTACCCTGTCGATTGTGGCGGATCTCCACGGCCAGATTCCGGATCTTTTCCTGATGAACAATCCGAAGCGGCTTCAGGCTGCAGGCGTGAATCTGGCGGCGGAACGCTTCGGAGATGGATGCGAATATCTGATACGGATAGATGCCCATGGCGACTATCCGCCGGACTATTGCCAGGTCCTGCTGCAGGAGGCACGCGATCTCCAGGCGGATTCGGTGGTGGTCGGAATGAAGACCGTCGGATCCGGCCTGTTCCAGACGGCAACGGCCGTTGCGCAGAATTCGAAGCTCGGCAACGGCGGCTCCAAGCATCGCGATGGAGGCGGAGGGCAGTGGGTGGATCATGGCCACCATGCCCTCATGCGCATGTCCGCTTTCCGGTCCGTCGGCGGCTACGACGAAAGCTTCAGCCACAACGAGGATGCCGAACTGGACTATCGCCTGCGGCAGGCCGGCTACGGGATCTGGATGACCGGCAAGACCTTCATGACCTACTACCCGAGGAGGACGGTCGCCTCGCTTTACCGCCAGTACCTGGGCTACGGCCGGGGCCGGGCGAAGAACATGATGAAGCATCGCGTTCTCCCGAAACTACGCCAGGCCCTTCCGCTTGCGGTGGTGCCGGTCTTCCTCGGCGCTTCCCTGGCCTTCCTCCACTGGATCGTGGCGGTGCCGCTTCTTCTGTGGGCCGGAATCTGCATCGCCTACGGCTTCTGGATCGCGATCGCACAAAGGAATCCGTACGGGCCGCTGGCTTCTGTCTCGGCCATGATCATGCATTTCGCCTGGTCGGCGGGTTTCTGGCGGGAGCTGCTGCGGATCGGTCAAAGGAGGGCGACGTCGTGATGCCCGTCGACCAGTCCCAGATTACGTCCATCGACATCGCCGTATGCACTTTCCGGCGGCCGGAACTGCGGGAGACGCTGTCTTCGCTCTTCGCGCTCGCGATCCCGACCGGGCTTCGCGTCCGCGTCATCGTGGCCGACAATGATGCGGAACCGAGTGCGCAGGCCCTAGTCGAAGAGATGCGCCCCTCGTCGCCATTCGATATCTCCTACATCCATTGCCCGAAGGCGAACATCTCGCTTGCCCGCAACGCCTGCCTCACGGAGTGCACGGCCGACTACATGGCCTTCATAGACGACGACGAAACAGCCTCGTCATCATGGCTCCAGCAACTCCACGCCGTCATCAGTTCAACCGGAGCTGACGCGGTGCTCGGACCCGTGCAGGCGATCTACGGCGAGCATGCGCCCCCATGGATGCGACACGGGGATTTCCATTCGACGCTGCCCGTCTGGGTCGGCGGCACCATCCGCACCGGCTATACCTGCAACGTCATTCTCGACATGCGCTCCCCCCACATCAGAGGCCGTCGCTTCGATCTGGCGCTGGGACAGAGCGGTGGAGAAGACACCCAGTTCTTCACGTCGGTAACCGATTCCGGCGGAACGATTGGCTATGCGTCGCAAGCCGTTCTTTGCGAGGTCGTGCCGGCAAGGAGAGCCAGCTTTTCGTGGCTTCTTAAACGGCGCTTTCGGTCCGGTCAGACCCACGGACGCATCGTGGCCGGGCGGCACACCGGCTGGAAACGGCTGATGCAGGGTGGGCTTGCGCTGAGCAAACTCGGTTACTGCAGCCTGGCGTCACTCGCGACCGCCGTAGCACCTGTCCGGCGCAACCGCTACGCCCTGCGCGCCGCTCTTCATGCGGGCGCGGTCAGCGGTCTCCTCGGCGTGCGCGAAATTCGCCAGTACGGAATGGTGGAGGCCTGATGAGCGCGACAGAACACCGCCCCGATGTCACTTTCGTGATCGCTGCCTACAACGCCGAGGCGACGCTCGCCCGTGCCATAGGGAGTGCGCTCGCCCAGCGTTCCGTGGCCGTGGAGGTCGTGGTCGTGGACGACTGCTCCACGGACGCTACCTGTGAGGTAGCCCAGACCTTCCGTGATCCGCGGGTGCGCATCATTCGCCAGCGGAAAAACGGCGGACCCGGCCGGGCTCGCAACGCCGGCATCGCCGCCGCTACCGGGACCTGGATCGCAGTGCTCGATTCCGACGATTCGATCCGGCCCGACCGTTCTCGCAACATGGTCGCAAGAGCGGAAGTAGCTGACGCGCAGGTGGTGGTGGACAATCTCGAGGTGGTTCCCATGAACGGGGGTCGACCGTACCGGATGTTCACCGAAGAAGAGCTTCGCTCGCGGGCCGAATTGGCACTTCCGGACTACATCGACTCCAATGTCATTTTCCGCAGCACGTTCAACTTCGGCTACATGAAGCCGATGTACAGCCGGGAATTCCTGCTGCGCCACGACCTCGGTTTCGATGAGACCCTGAGGATCGGCGAGGACTATATCCTCATGGCCTCGGCTCTGGCGAGCGGCGCCCGATGCGCGGTCGAGCCCTCGGCCGGCTATGTCTATCATCTGAGGGAACAGTCCATCTCACGCGTGCTCGAACTCCATCACGTGGAGTCGATGCTGGCGGCGGACAGGACCTTGTTGCAGCGGTTTCCCTTAAAAGGGCGCGCGGCGGCAGCACAAGGCCGCCGCACCCGCAGCCTCGATGAAGCACGTTCCTTCCTTATGCTCGTCCAGCAGATCAAGAAGCGCTCTGCCGGCGGGATACTGAAAACCGCAATCGGAAATCCGCGTGCCCTTCGGCATTTGCGGATGCCGATCGCGGTCCGAA
>DASUPM010000142.1:0-6050 GCA_036281095.1 Pseudorhizobium sp. | reverse complement strand
CTGTTTTCGCCGCGCGGCATCCCGGCGAGCTACCGGCATATGGAAGGTTTCGGCGTCAATACCTACAAGATGGTCAATGCCGAAGGCGGGACCTGTCTTGTAAAGTATCATTTCCATCCGCGATGCGGCATTGCCAGCCTGACGGCGGCAGAGGCCGCGAATGTGCAGGGCCAGGATTTCGGCTCGGCGTCCAAGGATCTGTTCACCTCAATCGAGCGCGGCGAATATCCGCAGTGGGACCTGTATCTCCAGATCATGGAGGACCACGACCATCCGGAGCTCGAATGGGATCCGTTGGACGACACGAAGATCTGGCCGGAAAAGGATTTTCCGCTCCGCCATGTCGGCGTAATGACGCTGAACCGCAACGTCGAGGACTTCTTCAACGAGAACGAGCAGATCGCCATGGGCACCGGCGTCCTCGTCGATGGCCTCGACTTCTCCGACGACAAGATGCTCGTCGGCCGCACCTTCTCCTATTCGGACACGCAGCGTTACCGCGTGGGCACGAACTACCTGCAGCTTCCGGTCAACCAGGCGAAGAGCGCCAGGGTGGCGACCAATCTCAGCGGCGGCACGATGTCCTACCAGCGCGACCTGGCGCCGGGACAGAACCCGCACATCAACTTCGAGCCTTCGATTCACGACGGTCTGCAGGAGAGTGCGGAGGAAGCGCCCAACAATCCGCCGGAGATCCACGGCCGGCTGACGCGCAGCGTGATCGAGCGCCGCAACGACTATGTCCAGGCCCGTGGCCGCTACTGCACGATGATGGACTGGGAACGCGACGACCTCGTCTCCAACATGGGCGATCTGCTCGGCCAGTGCGAGCGCGACGTCCAGGAACGCATGGTCTGGCACTTCTTCCTCGTCCATGACGACTACGGCCGCCGGGTAGCGGAAAAGCTCGGCATGACGGTGGATGACGTGAAGCACCTGGCCCCATTGCCGAAACAGGTCCTGACCGAAGAGGATCAGCGACGACTGCAAAGCCTCGGCAGCAACGGCGACAAGATCGATTCCACGGTCTGGGGCCAGTGGACGAGCTCGGTCAAGAACCATCGGGCGTCCGCCGACGAAGTGCTGATGGGCAAACTGCCACAGGAAATGGCCCGGAGCCAAGCGGCCGAATAGTCGAGCGTGGGGCCGGCTCCTATGCCGGCCCCACGTTCTCAGGAGGCAAGAATGGGCAACGAACAGGACGACTCGAACAACAGCCGCAATACCGACGCCGTGCCGCCCGGCACGCCCTTTACCGGCGAAAACGTCTGCCGCCGTTGCGGCGGCACCGGCGAGATCGATGGAGAAACCTGCCCCGACTGCAAAGGCACCGGGAAGGTCGTGACGCCGGTGGGCGGCGCCGGCTGACACCACCTGTCTTCCCGTGCTAGAGGGCGCGCGGAAAGGCAGGAGCATGGCGGAACCAGAGATAGTGATTATTGGCGGCGGCCCGGCGGGGCTTATGGCGGCCGAGGTGCTGGCGGCACACGGCTGTCTCGTCACGGTCTACGAAGCTATGCCGACCTTCGGTCGGAAGTTCCTGCTCGCCGGCAAATCCGGCCTCAACATCACCCATTCCGAAACATTCGACAGATTTAGCACCCGCTTCGGCAGCGCTTCGGAGCGGCTGCGGCCGGCACTGGAGCAGTTCACGCCAGACGACATCCGGGCCTGGGCCGCAGAACTCGGCACAGAAACCTTCATCGGCTCCTCGGGCCGCGTCTTCCCCACCACGATGAAGGCTTCGCCGCTGCTGCGCGCGTGGCTGCGGCGGCTTGAAACGCGGGGCGTCCGGCTGCTGACCCGCCATCGCTGGACCGGGTTTGCGGGAGATGGCTTCACCTTCGACACGCCTGCCGGTCCGCTCGTCGTCCGGCCGGACGCGGCGCTGCTGGCGCTTGGCGGCGCAAGCTGGCCTCGTCTCGGATCGGATGCAGCCTGGGTGCCGTGGCTCAGGCAACGGGACATCGAGGTCCGGCCGTTCCGGCCGGCCAACTGCGGATTTGATGTCGCCTGGAGCGAAGCCTTCCGCGACCGCTTTGCCGGCGCACCGCTGAAATCGGTCAGCACCACCTCGGACGCCGGCACCTTCCAGGGCGAATTCGTGGTCTCGCGAAACGGCATCGAGGGCAGCCTCGTCTACGCCCATTCCGCAGCGCTCAGGGACCGGCTCAATGAGGACGGCGAAGCGGTGCTGCATATCGACCTCACGCCAGGGCGCAGCGAGGAAAGGCTGGCGCGTGATCTCGCCCGGCAGGATGCGAAGACAAGCTTTTCAAACCGGCTGCGCAAGGGAGCCGGCATCGACGGAGCCAAGGCCGCCTTGCTCCGGGAACTGATGCCGAATGCCTCGCAAGCCGACGCTGAACAGATCGCCAGATCCATCAAGCATCTACCGATCACGCTGCTTCGCACGCGGCCGATGGAGGAAGCCATCTCGTCCGCCGGCGGTATCGCCTGGCCCGGGGTCGATCGCAACTTCATGCTGACCCGTCTGCCCGGCATCTTCGTTGCCGGCGAGATGATCGACTGGGAGGCCCCGACAGGCGGCTATCTGCTGACGGCCTGCCTGGCGACGGGCCGTGCGTCCGCTGCCGGTATCATGCGCTGGCTCGACCACCGTTGACGGAGGCCTCTGCCGCGACAACAGGTCGTCGAGGAACACCTTCCACATCGGCCGGGCGGGCGGCTAAGGTGACCGAGCGGCATCGTTGGCCGCGCATCGGGAGCCGGGCGCATGACTTTATCGAGAAGAAGACACCTCGTTCGCAAGAGACGCACCGTGACGGGCTTGACGCTGGTCGCGGCCATCTCCTTCATCGCCGGGATGACCGATGCGGTCGGCCTGCTGCTGTCCGGAGACTTCGTGTCCTTCATGACGGGCAACACCACCCGCGCCGCGCTCTTCTTCTCCGCCGGGGAATACAGGCACGCCATCATCCTGTTTTTTGGCCTCTGGGTCTTCGTCTTCGGCAACGCGCTTGGCATCATCCTTGCCCATACCGTTTCCGGCCGCCGCACGTTCGTGGTCCTTGCCAGCGTCGCGGTGACCATCGCCGCGGCCGCCATGGTGCCGGAGGACGGAACCCAGCGCATCCGATTCTATCTCGTGATCCTCGCCATGGGCATGATCAACGCCACCGTCGAACACATCGAGGGCCTGCCGATCGGACTCACCTATATTACAGGCGCCCTCTCCCGCTTCGGCCGCGGCGTCGGACGATGGATCATAGGCGACCGCAATCCCAGCGGCTGGATTATCCAGACCGTTCCCTGGACCGGGATGGCCTGCGGCGCGGTGAGCGGCGCCTTCCTGACCCGATATCTCGGAAAGGATGCGCTCTGGCTGGTCGTGATTGCCGTTGCGGCCGTTGCCATCGCGACCCTCTTCCTCCCCCGGCCGCTGCACCTGCACTTCCAGCAGCGCATCGTCACGGGGTCCGGGCGCCGCCGTTGACAGTTGCCGCCCCTTCCTGCGACAGGAGCCTCCATGTTCCTATTTTCAAAGCTGTTCTGGCTCGCGGCGCAGCCGCTTTCCATCGCCTTCCTTCTCTGCGCTCTCGGGGCCGCGCTCGCATTTGCCGGCTGGCGTCGGACGGGTGCCGGGTCGGCGGCGCTGGCCGCGCTGATCCTCTTCGTCACGCTCTACACGACGGCCGGGGGCGTTGCGCTGCAGGTGCTGGAGGCACGGTTCCCGAAGCCGCAGGAAGACCCGCAGGCGCTCTCCTGCATCATCGTCCTCGGTGGCGCGCTGGAAAACGAAGTGACGACCAGTCGCGGCGGCGTGGAACTCAACCAGGCAGCCGAACGCTTTCTGGAGGCGGCGCGCCTTGCAATTCGCCACCCTGAGGCGCGGATCCTCGTTTCGGGCGGCGACGGCTCGATCAGCGGCGCATATGAAGGCGAAGCCCGTGCCTCCGAACGGCTCTTTACCGCGTTCGGCATCGCCTCCGACCGGCTGGTAAAGGAAAACGCCTCGCGCACGACCTACGAGAACGCCATTCAGACGAAGGATGTTCTGGCGCATGAGGGGCTTCAGGACTGCCTGCTGGTAACCTCCGCCTTCCACATGCCGCGCTCGGTCGCGCTGTTCCGGAAAGCCGGGACCGCCGTCACGCCGTGGCCGGTGGATTACCGGACCAGCGGCATTCTCCATCTCGGCTTCGACTTCACGCAGCCCACGTCCAATGCCCAGCTGACGTCCACTGCGGCGCGGGAGTGGATCGGCCTCCTCGGCTACTATCTCACCGGCCGGATCGACAGCATCTTCCCGGCGCCGTAGCCTATTTCTTGGAGATGGTGACGAAGCGGCCGCCGCGCACACGCACCGTCATCTCGCACGGCTTTTCGTCCGTTCGCTCGCAGAAGCGTGGATGCATCTTCATCACGAAGACCATGTTGCCGAAGCGCTTGATGAAGTCGTAGCCGTAGATGCGCGCGGTGGCGATCATGAAGTAGCCGCCCTCCTTCGCACGGAGGTAGAAGTTGTAGGGGCAACCGTCCTCGTTGCAATCGGGGCCGCGGGTTCCATCGCAGGTGAGTTCGCCGCGGTTGGATACCGCATCCACGATCCCGTCATTGTTGATATCGAGCCGGGTCATGAAGCCGCTGCCGAACTGGGCGATCTTGCACTCTTTCTGGAAATGCTCCTTCTCGTAGATCTCGGGGTCGTGAAGGAGTTCCTGCTGGGCGGGTGCGGCCACGGGCAGGAAGGCGAGAGCCAAGGCTTGAGCGAGGATCATCAGGCGTTTTTTCACGGTCGGCGGCTCCTTCACCTCTTCGCCTCCTTCCGCAGCCAGCGTAAGAAGGCAGACTTCCGGCGCAGAATGACATACGGCACTTGCGCCACGCTGGTGAAATGAACGTTCGGAGGCCGCTGGTGCTGACCATTCTCGACTATGCAGGCGTTATCGTGTTTGCCGCAACCGGTGCGCTGGCTGCATCGAGAAAGCAACTCGATCTTATCGGCTTTCTTTTCTTCGCCGGCGTCACAGGCGTCGGCGGCGGAACGCTGAGGGATCTCGTATTGGGGCAGGCGCCGGTCTTCTGGGTGCGGGACCCGACATATATCATCGGCTGCGTCACGACCGCCGCCGTCGTCTTCTTCACCGCCCATCTGATCGAATGGCGTTACCGGCTCCTGATCTGGCTCGACGCCGTAGGGCTTGCCGCCTACTGCGTAATGGGCGCCGCGATGGGCCTCAGCGCGACCGGCTCGCCGACAATCGCCATGGTGACGGGCACCCTTACCGCCACCTGCGGAGGCGTGATCCGAGACCTGCTTGCGGAGGAGACCTCCGTCCTGCTGCGGCCGCAGATCTATATCACCGCCGCGCTCGCGGGCGCTTGCGCGTTCACGGTGGCGGAGGCGATGGCCGTGCCCGCCTTCGTCAGCTCCGGCACCGGCTTTGCGGTTGCGTTCGCCCTGCGCGGCGGCGCAATTCATTTCGGCTGGACCATCCCGCGCTACCGCGCTCGGCCGGGGCGAAAGCCCGAGGATGCGATGAGGAAGCGGTAAGGGCCGCTCAGCCCTTCTTCTCCCGCAGACGGATGACGACGTCCACGAAGGAGATCTCCATTCCTGCCGGTGCTTCCGGCAGGTTGCCGATCTCAATGTTGCTGACCGGGATATCGAGGACCTCGTTGCGGCCTTCGATGAAGAAATGGTGATGATCGGATACGTTGGTATCGAAATAGGTGCGGGCGCCCTCGACGGCCAGCACGCGGATAAGTCCCGCTTCGGTAAACTGGTGGAGCGTATTGTAGACCGTGGCGAGCGAGACCGGCACGTCGGCCGCGAGCGCCTCCTCGTGCAGTTCTTCCACCGTCAGGTGGCGGTCACCCTTGGCGAACAGAAGATCGGCGAGCGCGACGCGCTGGCGGGTGGGACGCAGGCCGCAGTCCCGCAACCTCGTCTCGATTCTGATCATGGCGTTTGCCATCGTGCCAATATGCCCCACGTCGTTCCGCGACACCGTATCTTGACTTTCGGATATAACTTTTGCGGCGGCAGCTTTCAATAGGCTCGGAAGCGGGGCGGACTGCAGCAA